>DATNCZ010000263.1:0-8868 GCA_035553335.1 Gemmatimonadaceae bacterium | reverse complement strand
TGGGCGAGAACGCTGCGAAGTATTCGATCACGCGTGATCCTGGGTACCTTAACAAGTTCGAACAGCTCGCGACCGCGTATGCGTCGGAGTTTCAGACGCTCGAAGAAATGCCGCTCAGCGATCGCGAGCGCAAGGAGATCGATGTAGTCGCCAATCAGTGGCACGCGCTCGGATCGCCGACGCGGCGACTTGCATCGTTCGCGCGACTCGGATCGCTGAACGCCGTGCAGGATTCACTCGGCGCGCTGCAGGGTCAGCTCGACGCCCTGCAAGCTCTAACCCAACGCGTTGGCGAGGCGTCGCAGTCGGAGATGGAGGCGCGCCTCGCTCAGTCGTCCAGCGCGGCGACTCTCGCCGAGCGCATATCATGGATCGCTGCGCTTGGCATTCTGTTCCTCAGTCTCGTCCTCTCGGCGCTGATCGCACGATCGATCTCGGAGCCGCTGCATCGGCTCACGGAAGGAACACGCAAGGTTGCGCAGGGACAGTTCGACTACAGACTCGACACCACTCGCGATGACGAGTTCGCGCAGGTCGCGCGAGCGTTCAACTCGATGACCGAGCGGCTCGCCGTACTCGACCGAATGAAGCGCGATTTCGTCACCGGCGTGTCACACGACCTCAAGACGCCGCTCACTTCGATGCAGGAAACCATCAGCATACTGCTGGACGAAGTGCCCGGCCCTCTGACGAACAAGCAGCGCACGCTGCTCGTCCTCAATCAGCAGAGCGGCGCGCGCTTGTCCGGAATGCTGGCGAAGTTGTTGAATCTGTCGCGGCTGGAAGGTGGCCTCGCGCCGGAGATGCAGGTGACGGACGGCGCGCAGCTGCTGCGGCGCGCAGTCACACAGGCCGAGAGCGCGGCAGAGGAGCATGGGCTCCGCATCGAAGTCATGGAGCCGGACCACAAGGTGCTCGTGGAGTGCGATCAGGATCGAATCCTTCAGGTGCTCGACAACCTGTTGGAGAACGCAATCAAGTTCTCGCCAGATGGTGGCGAAGTGCGCGCCGAGATGCGGGTGGTCGCTGCGCGACCGGATCAGATTCCACCCGCGCGTTGGGCCGCCGTTCGCTCGCAGCGACCGGAATCGAGCGTCATGTGGATAACGGTCACCGATCACGGGCCCGGCATTCCCGATTCGGAGAAGGAACGCATCTTCGAGCGGTTCTATCAGACGCCTTCCGGACGCGCGGTCCGGCATAGAGGGGTGGGACTTGGTCTCACGATCTGCCGGGAAATCGTGAAAGCGCACTCGGGTGTCATCTGGGTTGCCGACAACCCCACCGGGAACGGGACGGTGTTCAATGTCCTCCTGCCGGGCGCATTTCGTGCGTCACCGGAAGCCACAATGGCAGCTTCTTCTTCCGTGCCCTCCGGCAGTCCATCGGTAGTCTCGTGATCTACAGCCGTCGACTCGTCCGTTCCGTCATCGTCGCGTCCGCCTGCGCCACGACGATTGTTGCCATCGCGTGCGCGACGGCCGGGACATCACGGTTCGACAGCGCAATAGACGCTCGGAACTGGTCCGACGCAGCGACTGCACTCTCGGCCGATACGTCGCTCCTGCACAACGAGTCGACTCTGTTCCAGGCGGCAATGCTGTACAGCTTTCCGGACCGGCCGACGTACGATCCGGCGCGCGCACGCGAGCTGTTCGAGCGGCTCCTGCGCAATTTCCCGAACACATCTCGGCGACAAGCGGCGACGGATCAGTTGTCGCTGCTGTACGAGTTGCAGAAGGCGAGCAACGACGCCGTTGCGAAACAGCAAGGCCTGCGCGCGGAGATCGCGCAGTTGACCGCGGACACGCTGAAGCTGCGCCGGAGCATGGACTCGATTTCGGTTCGACTGCAGGCTGAGCAGGACCAGAGTGCGTTGCTCAGAAAGGTCGCGACGCGTATGGAGAGCGATCTTCAGGACCGGGAAAACCAGCTCAAGGTTCTGCATGACGAGCTGAATCATCTCAAGGCGATCGACTTGCGGTCCACCATCCGGACACCGGGCGGCGACACGGCGCTGAAAAAACCGCGCAAGCCATAGGTGGGCGTTGCGCGGCTGGATTGGGCGGAAATACTGCGGGCGCGATATCACCGTCGTGACACCGCGCCCGCACTCACCGCTCTGAACTGCTGAAAATTAGAGCGGCTTGACTGCTGGAGCCGGCTTGGTCGTATCCGGCTTTGGCTTGGTCGTATCCGGCTTGGTCGGCATTGGCGGCATCGTCGTGTCGGGCTTCGGACGGGCCGTATCCGGCTTGGTCGGGATCGTGTCAGCTACCGTCGCGGCGATCGGGGTCTGCTGCGCGATCACTGGAGTTGCGTACAGCGCAACAGCGGTTCCCGCCGTGGCGACGCTCAGGCCGAGCGCGATAGCACGCAGGGTGTTGGAATTCTTCTTCATCTAGATACTCCTGTTGGTGAGTTCCCGACAACCACCATCAGTGGTGCTTGCCTGACTGAGCCGCACACAAGGCGGCCGGCTTCAGACAGTAGTAAAAGCAATGGGTGTGCCTCGTTCGTCGAGTCCGTAATCCATTGTGGCATAATGACTTAGGCCAGATCGGCCCGCATAGGCATTTGCCGAAAACCCGGGATCGGGGAAATCTTCCCCGGGCGTTGGGCCGATCAGATCCGGCCTGTATGACCTGAAATCTGCGTTGAAATCCAGAAATTCTGTATATTCGCGGACCCGTCTCCCAGAGGAATTTGCATGTACCAGCCGCCGAATTTCCGTGAAGATCGGCTCGACGTTCAGCACAGTCTGATTCGTGCCCACCCGCTCGGCCTGATCATCACCGCCGGTGCGGGAGGCTTGATGGCCAACTGGATTCCATGTCTGGTCGACGCGGACGGAACGGAGTTCGGCACCATCCGTTGCCATCTGGCACGAGCGAACAGTCAGTGGCGGGAGCTGGCGTCCGTGGAGGAATGCATGGTCGTCTTCCAGGGTCCTCAGGACTACGTAACACCATCCTGGTACGCGACCAAGCGAGAAACCGGAAAGGTGGTTCCGACGTGGAATTATGCGACCGTGCACGTCTGGGGTCGGCCACGTGTGGTCGAAGACGACGTCTGGCTGCGCCGCCAGCTGGACGATCTCACACAGCAGTGCGAAAGCGATCACCGGATGCCATGGAAGGTGGATGATGCGCCGGCTGACTTCATCATCGCGCAGATGAAGGGGATCGTCGGGGTCGAGATTCCGATCACGAGGATCGAGGGCAAGTGGAAGATGAGCCAGAATCGACCCGAGGCAGACCGGGTTGGCGTGCTGGATGGATATCGCGAGAAAGGAGCGACAGCGGAAGGAATGGCAAAGCTGGTCGCGGAACGCGGCGGATTGTCGGCCGAAGTCAGGTAGTCGGAGGTGAGACGGCGGGCTGCAGCGACTGTCGAACACGCGTTGCGGCCTGAACTATTGCGCTCATGCTGGGGCGGACTTCCTCCCACCGGCGTGTCTTGAGACCACAGTCGGGATTTACCCAGAGTTGATCCGGCGTGAGCACGGTGAGCGCCTTGTTGAGCTGCTTCTCGATCTCGGCAGCCACGGGAACCGCGGGTGAGTGCACGTCGTAGACTCCGGGTCCAATTCCATTCGGGTAGCTCACGCGAGCGAAGGTGTCGAGCAGAGTCATATCCGAACGCGATGTCTCTATCGAGAGTACATCCGCGTCCATTCGCGCTACTGCATCGATGATGTCGTCGAATGCCGAGTAGCACATGTGCGTGTGCACCTGCGTTTCGTCGCGCACGCCCGATGACGCGAGGCGAAAGGCATTCACCGACCACTCCAGGTACTCGTGCCGGTCCGCTGTCTTGAGCGGCAATCCCTCGCGGATCGCGGGCTCATCGATCTGGATGATGCGTATGCCCGCCGCTTCCAGATCGGCAGTTTCGTCGCGGATGGCGAGCGCGAGTTGCCGGCATGTTTCGTCGCGCGGCTGATCGTCGCGAACGAATGACCATTGCAACATCGTCACCGGTCCGGTGAGCATACCCTTGACGGGTCGCGACGTGAGTGACTGGGCAAACGCTGTCCACGTCGTCGTCATCGGACCGCTGCGAGAGATATCGCCATAGATGATGGGCGGCTTCACACATCGCGACCCGTAGCTCTGCACCCACCCGTGTTGCATGACTACAAATCCTGCGAGGCGCTCGGCGAAGTACTCAACCATGTCATTCCGTTCGAACTCGCCGTGGACGAGCACGTCTAGACCGACTTCTTCCTGGAAGCGAACTGCGTCTTCGATCTGCGAACGCAGGAACGCATCGTATTCTGTCCGCGCCATGTGTCCGGCCCGCGCCGCGGCGCGCGCGCGACGCAGCTCGGCGGTCTGTGGAAAGGAGCCGATTGTCGTCGTCGGCAGCTTCGGAAGTTTGAGTGCACCTTCCTGTTGCGCGCTGCGCGCACGATAGGGCGTACGCCGGAACATGTCCTCGGTCACCGCGCGCTGCCTCTCCTGCACCGCCGGATCGTGCGCACGAGGCGACGCTCGGCGTTGGTCCAGTGCGGCGCGCGCGTCCGCGAGCGCATCGGTGATAGCGCCAGGCATCGTGTCCGGCCCGTGATGCAGCGCGGCCGTGAGGGTTGCTACCTCGTGCAGTTTCTGCGTACCGAACGCCAGCCAACGACGCACATCATCATCCAGCGCCGTCTCATTATCCAGATCCACTGGAACATGGAGCAGCGAACACGAAGGTGCGACCATGACGCGATCCGGACCCAGCGCTTGCGTCGCCCGCGTGAGGAGTGTGAGCGTTGCATCCAGATCCGCACGCCATACGTTGCGTCCGTCGACGACGCCGAGCGAGAGCGAGAGCGTGCGCGGTGCCCGTTCGAGCGCCGCGACGAGCTGACCGGGACCGCGCACGAGATCGAGATGCAACGCCGCGACGGGGAGTTCAAGCGCGGTCGGCAGATTTGCGCCGAGGTCGCCGAAGTACGTCGCGACGAGTACGCGCGTACGGGCGTCGCCTAGGCGTTCGTACGCCGCGCGGTATGCGCGCAGCGTCTCGCGCGGGAGGTCCAGGACCAGACATGGCTCGTCCAGTTGCACCCATTCGGCGCCCGCGCCAGCGAGTAGCGCAAGTATCTGCTCGTATACCGGCAATACCGAGTCGAGCAAAGTGAGCGGGGCCGCCGAACTACCGCACATCCGGCCAAGCATGAGAAAGGAGACCGGTCCGAGAATTACCGGGCGCGTGGTGATGCCGAGTGCCTTTGCCTCCAGAAACTCATCGATCGGCTTCGCGGACGCGAGATGAAACTCCTGCGCTGGCTCGAACTCGGGGACGATGTAGTGGTAGTTGGTATCGAACCACTTCGTCATCTCCATCGCGGGGATCGAAGAACCGCCGTCGGCCAGGCCGCGCGCCATCGCGAAGTAGCGATCCAGATTGCTCGAGCCGGTGCGGCGAGCGAATCGGCGGGGTATCGCGCCGAGCATGACTGCAGTATCGAGCACGTGATCGTACAGCGAGAAGTCATTCGACGGAACGTGCTCGATGCCGGCGTGTGCCTGGAGCCGCCAGTTGGTGCGACGAATATCGTGAGCCGCCGATGCGAGATCGTCCTCAGTCGAGCGGCCTGCCCAGTAAGCCTCGAGCGCCCGCTTGAGCTCGCGATCGGGTCCGATACGTGGGAAACCTAGGTTCGATGCGATGGGCATTGATGATTCGGGACGGGTAACCGGGCAACACGACGCTGGTGCACGTCGACACCGGACGCTTCCATTAACTTCGGCAGAGCTGTTCTGTTCCGGCGTGACGGATGTCACCGTCACCGCCCGGTCGGACACCACTGTACTCAGACGCCTGACTTGTGTCAGATTGCATGCAATGACTATCGGTGAGCTGGCCGAACGCGCGGGTGTGAACGTCCAGACCGTGCGCTACTACGAGCGCCGCGGACTGCTGGCCAAACCGCGGCGGACGGACTCCGGATACCGCACGTACACAGACGTCACGCTCGACCGCCTGCGGTTCATCCGGCGCGCGCAGGAGCTTGGTTTCACGCTCTCGGAAATCGGTGAGCTGCTGGTGCTGCGGCTCGATCCACACACGACGGCGTCCACAGTAAAGGCGCGTGCGGAGGCGAAGATCGCGGACGTGGACCGTCGCATCCACGATCTCCAGCATATCAAGCACGCGCTGGTACACCTCGCCGGAAGATGCCATGGTGGGCGCGGACCGCTGGGCGATTGTCCGCTGCTCGATGCGCTGGGACCACTGAGCAGCGCCAGCAGCTCCGCAGACTGACGCACCGTCATGCAGCGTGATCGATTGCGACGCGACACCAGCGGCTAGTGACTCTGCTGGAACCGCATGCGTCGCGTAGTCGGCCGGTGGACGCGCGCTACTGTGTGCGCGCGATGGCGTGCAGCTCGCTGCAGACTGCATCCTTCTTCGAACCAACTACCTCCTCCACCGTCATCATCGCACCGCAGCACGTGTCGATGCCGAAGCGGTTGAACACCGCCATGGCAGCCGGATGCCGCCGAATCACTTCGTCCACGGTCCATCCGCAGTCGATTTCGAGTTCTGTCGCAGGCATGATCGATTACTCCATCTAAAGGTCCAACGCGGGCGTACACGCTCGCGCACGTTGTACGATACAGCCTGTACCTAGCTATAGGGTCAAGGGGTGGCCGCGCCGAATCTCGACTGGCTCGCACCTGACCGAGCCTGCAACTGCCCGTTTTGGAGTTTTCAGAGGGCTTTTTGCCACGAGCTACCAGGAGCTTCCCGGCCCTGCCGCCGCCCTCTCGAAGAGAAGGGTAGCAGCCACTTCGACATTCGGGCCTTGCCAGGAAGCTCTATCAGGGGCAAATTTCCTCCATTCGTTATACGGTAAATATTTACTGATAAACGATAAACCCTGAATTAAGATCGAAGCATAAAATTTCTCAGGAACAACCATGAAGAAAAGCTCGACGATATTCCTCCAAGTGGTCATTGTGCTGATAGGCATTGGTGCTCTTGCCCTTATGCTTTGGGAGCCGCACCGCGAGGGCAGAAATGCGCATGCCACTCTCTTTCAGATTTACTTCAACGATCCATTCCTGGCGTATGCGTATGCCGCATCCATTGCTTTTTTTACCGCGCTTTACCAGGCATTCAAGCTCTTGGGATATGTAGGACGAAGTGAAGTATTTTCGGAAAACGCCGTGAAAGCCTTGAGGACTATAAAACACTCCGCGATGTCTCTCGTTGCTTTTATCCTGGGGGCAGAAGTCTACTTCTTTGTAGTCGAGCGCGGAAAGGATGACATTGCGGGCGGCGTCATGATGGGTGTCTTGATGATTTTCGTTTCTGTCGTCGTAGCCACCGCCGCGGCCGTCTTTGAGCGAACTTTACAAAGTGCCGTAGAGCTGAAGTCAGAGAATGACTTGACGGTATAACGAGACCAGCATGGCAATCATCATTAACATCGACGTCATGTTGGCGAAGCGGAAAATGAGCGTCACCACACTCGCCGATAAGGTCGGCATCACGCTCGCGAACATTTCCGTCTTGAAAAACGGCAAGGCAAAAGCGATTCGGCTATCGACGCTGGAAGCAATCTGCAAGGCGCTCAAATGCCAGCCTGGAGATATTCTGGAATATGAGGATTGAGCAAAACCGGCTCTGAGGAGGAGGTGGTTATCGCCCGACCGCGTTGCCGACGGTGTGATACGGGCATCCTTCGCTTTGCGCACGAACGCGTGGGTCGTGAAAAAAGGAGGGGGCTAAGTCCCCAATTCGGTCCCCCAAAAACGGAAATACGCCCGGCGCCAGAGAGCAGCGACAAACGTAAGTAGTTGTGAAGTAACGATTGGATAAACAGGCCCGGCAGGAATCGAACCTGCAACCCCCGGTTTTGGAGACCGGTGCTCTACCAATTGAGCTACGGACCTACACTGATCTTCCAGACCCCTGAAGCCCTGCCAGGGGTGGCTGACGGGAATTGAACCCGCAACCCCCGGAACCACAATCCGGTGCTCTAACCAATTGAGCTACAGCCACCATGACCGGGGCCACGTCGCCCCGAGCATTTCATTCTAATCCCGCAATCGAGAGCCAGCAACTAACGCCGCCGGCCTCCCGACCCGATCAGTCCTTCGCGCGATCCATGTACTCGCCGGTCGTCGGATTCACCCGAACCCGTTCGCCCTGCGCGATGAACTCCGGGACGTTGATCGTCACGCCATTGCTCAGCTTTGCCGGCTTGGTCGAGGCGGTCTTCGTCGCTGTCTTCATGACCGGAGCTGTATCCACGATCTCGAGATTGAGCGAGTTGGGAAGCTGGATGCCGATCGGGTTGCCGTTGTAGTACTCGGCCTGGATCTTCATCCCCGGCTGCATCCACTGAGCTGAATCGCCCAGCGCCTCCTCGTCCATCTCGATCTGATCGTAGTTCTCGGTGTTCATGAAGTGATAGGTGTCGCCACCCTGATACATGAACTCCAGGTCGTGCGTCTCCATCGCGGCCTTCTCGATGGAATCCGCTGCGCGGAACCGGTGCTCGAAGCTGTTGCCGGTGCGAATATTCTTGAGCTTGGCCTGCACCATCGCCCGGAGATTTCCCGGCGTGTGGTGGCGGAACTCAACGACGCGGCATGGCTCACCCTCGAACACGAGAACCATCCCCCGCCGAATCTGCGTGGCTGGCATCGCCATTCGTCAAATCCTCGGAAAAACGTACATAGCCTTTAAAGGTAGCAAGTAAGGCCCGTTACAGGCAACCGGCCACTGGTGGGACAGATGAATTGGGGCAATCTTGAGCCAGGATGTAGAGAATCCACCGCCGCCTCCGACTTCTCTACGAAAGCGCCGGCTTGGGCGCCCAAACCCGAGGAGGAGATCGAGCCATGAAGTACATGATGA
>DATNCZ010000262.1:0-2003 GCA_035553335.1 Gemmatimonadaceae bacterium | reverse complement strand
GAAGACGACGAGGACGAGGACTAACCCATGGCCAGACGCAACAAGAAGGTCTCGCCGGTTCTGGAAGCCGGCATTCGCTTCATCGACTACAAGGACGAGCGCTTTCTCAGCCGCTTCATCACCGAGAATGGCAAGATCCTTCCCGGCCGCCTGAGCGGCGTCGATGCCCGGCATCAGCGGCAGTTGGCGCGCGCCATCAAGCGTGCTCGCTACCTCGCCCTGCTTCCGTACACGAGGAGCCAGGGCGCCTAGCCTGGCGCTCGATCGAGCTGTGTCACGTCTCCTCGCACCCGGTTGGCGGGCCGCGCTCCTGGCGCTCTTCGCCTTCCTGGTGCTCCCGGACTTCCCGAGCGCATTGCGGTCGGTGGTACCAATCACGGAAACGTGGATCCTCCTCGCTGCGACGCTCGCGGTTTGTGCGGCGCTCGGCTGGTGGAACGGCGGCGGCATCTGGTTGGCCGTCGTCGCGCTGATTCTGGGTTGGTATGCCGCCACAAGCCCGGTCGGACCCGGACCCGGCAGCTACCGATCCCTGGTACACGGTTGGACGTTGCTGCTGGCGGCGTCGTTCGGCCTGGCGTCGCTGCTGACGCCGGGCGACAAGTTTCTGGTAAGGGCACTGTCCGCTCTCGGAATCGCATCGGTCGTGGCGTTCGCGGTCACAATCTCGACGCCTGATGGGATTCCGTCGGTCCGGTCGGTGATGAAGACGGAGTTCAACCGGCGCACCGACGAAACCGTCGCCGTCGTGAACGACATGGCCGCCTCGCCGGTATGGCAACGAGCGGTCGAGCGCAGTCCCAGTCTCGACAGCATGGTCAAGTCCAACGAGACTGATCTGCGCACGATCGCGAACCGCTCCGCACGTACGGTTCCGGCATTGGTGGCGCTGGAGTCGCTACTGGCTCTGGTGCTCGCGTGGGTGATCTATCACCGAGTTGCCTCGGCCGATCTCGGGCCGGCGCTCGGCGCGGTAAAGCAGTTTCGCTTCAACGACCAGCTCATCTGGGGTCTGGCCGTTGGTGCAACGATCTTCTTCCTTCCGGTATTCGCGGACGGACGGGATGCTGGACTGAACTTGCTGGTGTTCTTCGGTGCCTTGTATCTCTTCCGCGGCGTCGGTGTGCTGTCGTTCATGACACGCGGAAAGTGGGCTGCGACGCTCCTGATCGTCATGACGGTCTTCGCGCCGCTCATGCTCGGAGCGCTGGCGCTGGGTGTTGGTGTAGGCGATACGTGGATGGACTGGCGGACTCGCGCGAATGTGGATACGACCAGGTGATTGACGTTCAACAAGACGTTCAACAAACGGAGTTGAGGTAAACATGGAAGTCATTCTTCGGCAGGCGGTCGAGAAGCTCGGCCATACGGGCGACGTCGTGAGCGTCTCCAACGGTTACGGCCGCAACTATCTCCTTCCCCGCGGCGTTGCGTATCTCGCGACCGAGGGCAACAAGCGCAAGATCGAACAGGAGCGCCAGCGGCTCGAGTCGGCCGAAGAGGCACGCCGCGGATCGGCGCGCGAACTGGCGGAAAAGCTGGAACAGGTGTCACTCACCTTCTCCGCACGCGTCGGCGACGAAGGCAAGCTGTTCGGCTCGGTCACATCGAGCGATATCGCCGCTCAGCTCGCCGCCCAGGGGCTGCATGTGGAGAAGCGTCAGATCGAGCTCCACGAGCCGATCAAGGCCCTCGGCGTCTATCGCGTGCCGGTACGACTGCACGCTGACGTGCATCCCGAGATCAAGGTGTGGGTCATCAAGCAGTAAGGGCGCGGATTCAAGGGATCGTCATTCCCGCGAAAGCGGGAATCCACCTGCGGCCGACCCGTTGCCGGCTCGCATCGCACTTGGAGATCGATAACATGGATTCCCGCTTTCGCGGGAATGACGATCCGGTGGGTCCCCAAGGCGCGGACGAATCCGACCCCTTACTGCTTGATGACCCAGACCTTGATCTCGGGATGCACGTCAGCGTGCAGTCGTACCGGCACGCGATAGACG
>DATNCZ010000261.1:0-5208 GCA_035553335.1 Gemmatimonadaceae bacterium | reverse complement strand
GAACTCCACCGCGCAGATTCAGCTGAGTGGAGGAATGACCACCGATCAGATCGTGGCTGCCCTGAACGCATCGTTCGGCACGCCGGAGAATCGTGCGCTGTTGGGATCGGTGACACTGAACGACGCAACCGGGACGGCGGCCGCGACGTCCGCTACACTGCTGACCGATCTTCATCTGTCGAACGGCTCGTCCGCCGGAGTGGTTGCCGGTGATACGATCGGCTACAGCGGCACGCGTTCCGACGGCTCTGCCTACAGTGGCACATTCACGACGACTTCCACATCGACGGTTGCAGACTTCGTTACGCAGCTGCAGTCATCGGTTGGCACCGGTGCAACGGTATCGTTCGTCAATGGGCAGGTCTCGGTGACGGCGGCTACCAGCGGGACGTCGCAGCTCTCGATGTCGCTCACAGCCAACAACGAAGGTGGTGGCCAGCTCAATCTGGGGACGATGAACGTGACTGCAACCGGTCACGGTATTCTGTCGATGACTGCCACCGCTGTAGGCGGGCAGGTTGAGATTCAGCACAATGCGTACGGTGCATCGGCCGGATTCTCGATCGCTTACTCCGGCACGGGGACTCCGGCGACACAGCTGGGGATCGCGGCAGGAAGTGCGTACGGCGCGGATGTGCAGGGCACGATTGGCGGCTACACCGCTACCGGGTCGGGACGCCAGCTCGTCGGTGCGTCCGGAACACCCGTCGATGGCCTGAGCATGGCCTATCTCGGCACGACACCCGGGGCGATCGGCAATCTCACGCTGACGCAGGGATTCGGCTCCGTGATCGACCGGCTTCTCACCAGCTGGACGCAGACCGGCGGAACGATCGATGCACAGAACCAGCAGCTCAACGACACGATAAGCATGCAGCAGTCGCGTCTCACTGATTTCAACGCGAGAATCGCGCTGCAGCGTGCCGCGCTGCTCAAGGAATACTCGACGATGGACAGCACGGTGCAGCAGATCATGGCCCAGGGGAATTCCTTCCTGGCAGCGTTCACGAACCCGTCGAACACCAGCACGAATAAAACCACCTCGAACGGGCTCGGCCAGTGACGCGGGCACTCATCGCTGACGTACCGGTCGCTGCGTATGCCAAGGCGGTAAGTGCGCTCGATGAATTCGACGCGCTCGTAGCGAAGTATGAGATGTTGCTCGACACGCAGCAGGTGCTCGTACGCACAGCGAACTTCGCCGGACTCTTCGAAATGGCATCGCGCGGAGACAAGCTTGCACGCGACGCGGCACTGTGTGGCAAGCGCTTCTCGCCGCTCGTGAACGCAATTGCATCGGGTCAGTTCGCTGGCCCGCGTGCGAATGACACCCAGCGACGAAGCTTCGCCTCCCGCTCGCAGGCCGAAACGCTGGATGGCTCCGCCTCGCGTCTCGCCAGCGCGTGCAGCGTGCAGCGCGACGTCATGGGGCGCGAACTGCGCGGCGGGGTGTCGATGAGCCCGGAGGCTGGTCTCCCGCCCGCATATCGTACCGGATCACAGCGCTTCATCGACCGTCGCGGCTGATCGCGGCCTTCAGCGTCTCCAGAAGGACCGGAGACGTTCAAGTTTTGCACCCGCTCACCCGACACTGGCCAGCATGGGATATAGCGCTTATACCTCCAAGTACCTTGAGAATGATGTCGTGAGCCGGTCGAAGGAATGGCTGGTTCCCCTGCTGTACGAGCACCTGCTGGCGCAGCTCCGCCGCGCTCAGGTCCAGATCCAGCAACGCGATTTCGAGGGCAAGGCAGCGAGCCTCGAGAAGGCTTCAGCGATAGTCATCGAGTTGATGGGATCTCTCGATCGTGAGAAAGGCGGGGAACTCGCCCAGCGGCTTGCAGCGCTGTATGCGTACTTCGGTACGGAGATCCTGGCCATTGGCCGGACCCTGGATACCGGACGACTGACCAAGATCATGGAGATGGCTTCCAGCCTGCATGAATCCTGGGTGATTGCCGCACGGACTCAATGGCCGGCGGGAAGCACGGCTCAGCCCGGCGATTCGCTGTACGATCCCAGAGGGCGGTAGCGTGCCAACGGCGGGATCGCTCCTCGAGGACAATCTGGACCGTGTGATCGATTCCGTGGTTCGGAACGTCAACGCGGGACTGGGGGCGGTGCCGGACCCCGATTCCATGCAGGCGATGGATGCGATCGACCGCGCGTCACTCGACGAGGCGGAGGCGCGAGAGACAATGGCCGACCTGTGCGGCCACGTCGCGCATGCGCTGAGAGCGCTGGATACTCAACCACGTGCCACAGCCACGTACAGGGCACCCGAAGCACCAGCAGCCGCCCCTACGCTCAATCTGGTCCGCTAGGCACAGGTACGACCGGGCGGCGGTAAAGTAACGGCCCCCGTAACCCGATATTCGAAGGGAAGGAGAAACTACACATGCACGTAAACAAAATCGCAGCCGACACACTTCGCACCGACGCGCTACAGCGCGCGCAGGGTGCAGCTGCGCCCGAAGTTCCCGTCGATCCCGTCTCGCCCATACGCGGCGCGGATGCGGTTCAGATATCGGATGCGGGGCTCGCTCTTGCAAGTGATGGCGCGAGCGCGCCGGTCTCATCGTCCCTCGATCCGGCACGCGCCGATCAGATCCGCTCGAAGGTTCTCTCGGGCGCCTACAATTCGCTTGAAATGGCCGATCAGGTTGCGCGCGCTGTAATTCGCAGCGGCGACCTGTAACAGCACTTTCTCAGTATTTTCTGGAGCCAAGCACATGCGCTTCCTTGTTGTTGATGACTCTGCCACCATGCGTCGCATAGTGGTGAACTCCCTGCAACGCGTCGGCTTCAGCGACGTGGTGGAGGCGAGTGACGGAGCAGAGGCACTGGAGAAGATCGCTACCGTCGATTTCGTCATTACTGACTGGAACATGCCGAAGGTCAGTGGTGCGGAGCTCACGAGAGCGATTCGCTCCTGCGACGAGACAAAGTCGATGCCGCTCATCATGGTCACCGCACGCAGTGTTCGTGATGATATTCTCACCGCCATGGAAGCGGGAGTCGACAGCTACGTCGTCAAGCCATTCACCCCCCAGGTTCTGCGCGAGAAGATCGACGCGGTACTGGCTACCAGAGCAGCATAGATTTCAATGTCCAACTCACGCATCGCCGAAGTCCTTTACGATTCCGAGACGATGCTCCGCCTGGTCGACAGCGAGCTCGAAGAGCTGCGTGACGACGGGCGGGATACCGGTCTTCGCGGAAACAACGTCGGCGTGCTGCTCGCCATGATGCAACGCGCCACGGGCGAGATCGCACAGGTTCTGTGCACGCTGCACACGAGTCGCGAAGCCCTCCAGGGCGTAACACTTCAGGAGATTCACGACAGCACGGCCAAGCTTGGCGAGGTATGCTCCGCCACGGAGCTCGCCGCCACGCGCATGATGGATGGCCTGGAGCGCGCACACGCATACGTCGACCGCCTGGATGAGATCGACGCCTCCGGATCCTTCGACGACTCGATCGTCGAGGCAGCGGCCGTACGCGCGAAGGTGCGCGACGAGCTCTTCGCCGTCATGGGTTCGCTGCAGTTTCAGGACATCACATCGCAACAGCTGGGGCATGTCGCGCAGATGCTCCGCGACATAGAGCGCCGGCTGCACGCAACGTCGTCGCTGCTGTCCGGTGGTCGTGCGGAAGCGGCTGTCATCACCAACGAACAGCTGCCAACGTTCAGCGAGTCCGCCTCCACGAGAAACTCGTTCGAGCGTCAGGCTACGGCCGACGCGCTGTTCTGGTGCGATCACTCCGGCAAGACCACGCAGTAGCCCACGCAGAGCCAGCTACAAAGTGCATGCGTCAGTTCTGATTCTTGGGCTCGGCATCTCGATCGAGGCGGTTCTCGTCGTCATGCTCGCTCGACACGTACGACGCCTGAAGCTTGCTGGTGCTGCCGCAGCAGCAACGACTCGCGTTGACGAGGGCCACGCGCAAAGCATCCGCGGCGCACTCACTGAGCGCGAGACGCTCATGCGCGAGATGCAGCAGATCCTGTCGGGGCTGGATCAGAAAGTGCGCGAGCGGACGCTCGAACTCGCAGAGGCGATGGAGAAGGCCGAGCAGGGAAATCAGGCCAAGAGCGAATTTCTTGCGCGCATGTCGCACGAGATCCGCACACCCATGAACGGCATTCTCGGCATGACGGGACTGCTCCTCGACACGGGACTCAATCAGGAACAGCGCGAGTACGTCGACACCGTTCGGTCATCGGGCCAGGCGCTTCTCACGATCATCAATGAGATTCTCGATTTCTCCAAGATCGAAGCGGGGCGACTCGAGATCGAGATCATCGATTGCAACGTTCGCACGACGGTGGAGGAAGTCGTCGAGCTGCTTGCCGATCAGGCGATGCAGAAGAGACTGGAGCTCGGCTTCTATGTCGACGAGCGCGTGCCCGCTGTCGTTCGCACGGATCAGGGCCGGCTGCGCCAGATTCTCCTGAACCTGGTAGGCAACGCGATCAAGTTCACACACGCCGGTCGTATCTACATCCACGTGACCGTCGAGTCGGAGACCGACTCTGGCGTGCAGTTGCGATTCGACGTCAACGACACCGGCATCGGTCTCACGGCCGAAGCGCGAACGCGATTGTTCCAGCCGTTTCAGCAAGCAGACAGTTCCACTACGCGCAAGTACGGCGGTACCGGTCTGGGACTCGCGATCTCGAAGCATCTCGTAGGTCTGCTCGGCGGCGCCATGGACGTCGCCAGCGTTCCGGGTGAGGGAAGTGTATTTCACTTCACGATCGCGGCGCAGCGGGGGCCACGAGTGATGTCGACGCCGAGCGCGAACGTGATGAAGGATTCACGCATCCTGGTACTCGTCGGCGGCAAACTCACGCGTGTGGTGCTCCGACGTTATGCCGCAGATTGGGGCGCAATCGTGGATGGTGCGCGCACGGTCGCCGATGCACGCGCGTTGCTTCGCGCCAGCATCGCCGCCGGTCAGCGGTATGACCTCGTGATCGCCGATCTTTCGACGCTGGGCTCCGATCCTCTCCGGTCGATCCGGGACCTGCGCCGCGAATTCTCCGACGCCATCGGCGGCGTTGTCGCGTTGGCGCCAAACCGGCAAAAGCCCACTGCCGACACGGCGTCCAGAGCGGGTATCGACGTCACGTTCGCACTGCCGGTCCGCCCCACGCGACTGCTTGGCGTTCTCGGATCGGTGCTCCATCCGGATCTCGCGCCC
>DATNCZ010000260.1:0-6600 GCA_035553335.1 Gemmatimonadaceae bacterium | reverse complement strand
CCCGGAGCTCACTAGAGAGGTTGGTGTCGGGCTCGACCGGCTTTTTTGAGTGACAGGCACGGATGCATCCGTGCCCCACGTTCGCTCGCCATCGCTGCTGGTGGCGAGCTTCGGTACGGGCAGTTGGACTCTTGTCTTGCCGGCACTAATTAGCTAATATGCTAATTAACTAATCCTTGAGACTCAGATGCTCACAGCGCTTCTCCTGACCGCACTCTCGCTCGCGCCCATGACTCCGCACCAGGACAGCATTCCCTCCGTTCCGATCACTCTGAAAACACCGACCGGCGATATCGCGGGGTCGCTCGTGGTCGGGCCGGGAACAGGCCCACATCCGGTCGTTCTGATCATCGCCGGATCCGGTCCCACGGACCGGGATGGAAACTCGCCCGCGCCGGTCGCACCGGGCCGGACGCTCGACACGGATTCCTACAAACTGCTCGCCCAGGCGCTCGCGGCGAACGGCATCGCGTCGGTGCGTTACGACAAGCGCGGAATAGGTGCAAGCGCGAAAGCGATGTCGGGAATGAAGGAGGACGACTACCGCTTCGACATGGGAGTGGACGACGCCGCTGCCTGGATCCGGATGCTGCGCGCGGATCCGCGCTTCTCCAGGGTCGTGGTGGTCGGCCACAGTGAGGGGTCGCTGGTCGGCATGGTTGCGGCACAGCGCGCGCAAGCCGACGGATTCGTCTCGCTCGAGGGTGCGGGGCGTCCCGCCGCCGACATACTGCGCGAGCAGCTCACGGCGGCCGGAGTGCCACCGGCAATGTTCGAATCCACTCTCGATTCGCTCGTCGCCGGCAGGACATTCGCCAACACGCCGCCCGCACTTGCTTCATTGTTCCGCGCGAGCGTGCAGCCTTACATGATCTCGTGGTTCAAATACGATCCGGCCGCTGAGCTCGCGAAGTTGCCGTACGCGACGCTCGTGATTCAGGGGACGCACGACGTGCAGGTTTCCGCGACGGACGCGGCGCTGCTGGCGGCCGCGCCCGGCGCGACGCTCGTCACGGTCGATGGAATGACGCACGTCCTCAAGCTCGGGGCCGCTGACAAGGCAGAGCAGGCGACGACGGTGTATTCCGATCCGGCGATTCCGATCGCGCCCCAGGTCGTGTCCGCGATCGTGGCGTACGTTCGCGCCGCGCCACACGCGCCGTGACTGACGCGTTCCGTGCACTCGCGGATCCGACCCGTCGCGCGATTCTCGACCTTCTCCGCGACGGCTCGCTCACGTCCGGAGAGATCGCGGAGCAGTTCGGATCGTCCTGGCCAACGATCTCGCGTCATCTGAGCGTACTGAAAGACGCGGGGCTCATCAACGCGGAAAAGGAAGGGCAGTTCATGCGCTACGAACTGGCGACGACGGTGTTTCAGGATGTGATGCAGAAGCTCGTGTCGTGGACCAAACCTCAGGCACTGGAGTCGGAACAAGATGCGTGACCATGGTCGACTGATTTCGTTTCTAATGGTCGTTGCGGCGTTCGCGATTTCGATCGTGGCATTTCCGCATCTGCCTGCGATCGTCCCGACGCATTGGGGAATTTCCGGAGCGCCGGATCATTTTGGCAGCAGGGTCCAGGGCGCATTTCTTCTTCCAGTGGTGATGTTGGCCGCGTGGCTCATCGTGGGCTTCGTACCGCGTTACGATCGATCGTTTTTCATCAGGTATGACGACCGCGAATCGGACGACTCCACTGCTCGTCCAGCGCACAACGTCGTCATCGTCGCCGTCATCGCATCGATGCTCGCGATACACGCATTCGCGATAACCAGTTCGCTCGGACTCGTCGCGCAGAGAAGACTCCCGCTTCTCCTCGCTTTGATCGTCTCGATAGCGATGATCCTCATCGGCAACTACCTCCCGCAGGTAACGCGGCGCAATGCATTCATCGGCGTGCGTTTTCCGTGGGCTTACGCAAGTGAGGAGGTATGGCGTCGAACCCAGCGCGCCGGCGGGTATGGCATGGTCACGGCAGGTATCCTCGGGATGATCGGCGCCGTTGCGTTTCCACAGTCTGCCCTCAAGCCGCTCCTTGCGGCCCTTCTGGCACAGTTGATAGTCGTCGCCGTCTACTCGTATTCGATCGCTCATTCCAGCAAGGTGCCCTGAGCCTCGGCCGCAAGGGCTTGCTCGGAGCCCTGCCGGCCGGTATCCTCCAAGGATGCGGATCACTACTTGGGCTGAATACGGTGTAATCTGTGCGCTGCACCTGGCGCGCCGGTCCGAAGACGGTCCCGTGACCGGACGCGACATCGCCGCACAGGAGCGCTTGCCGGCGGATTACGTCGAACAGATCCTCCTCAGGCTCCGTCGCGCCGACGTCATCAAGAGTGTGCGCGGCGCCCGCGGCGGTTACATGCTGGCACGGCCGTCCAGCGAGATCACCATCCGCGACGTCATCCACGCCTCCGAGCTCGAGACGTTCGACCTGCACTGCGTCAGTCACCCCGTAGAGGAGATGCGTTGCGCAGCGTCACACAACTGCAGCATCCGTCCGATATGGGTGATGCTGCAGCAGAAGATCGACGACGTCCTGGACAGCGTTCATCTCTCCGACCTGCTGCACGACGAGCCTACAGTGCGCGAGCGCATCGGGCTGCCGATTCTGGAAACGGTCTAGCAGGTTCGGACCGCCCGTCCCTGGACGGGGCGCGCCAGCGGGCGGCTGGCACGGATCCACTTTGCAGGCGGCGCGCATGCTCGGGGCGGGACTCGAACCCGCACGGCCTCTCGGCCACAGCGTTCTGAGCGCTGCGTGTATACCAGTTTCACCACCCGAGCGAAGCGGCTGAGTGCCGCACTACGCTGCCTGCCGCCTGTTCCGTCAGGCCCTGACTCCATCCGGAATTCGAATCAAACGGAGCGCAGAATCCCGAGAGCGGTGTTACACTCACCGGAAGCCTCTCAACATAGCCGCGCGACCGGGGTGGCGCAACGCCGCCCCACACACCTAACTTGACAGCCATGCCCGACGTTACCGCCACGCCGGCGCGCCAGTCAATTGCGAAGAACCGCAGGGCGTCGCACGACTATCAACTCCTCGAGACCTGGGAAGCCGGCATCGCGCTCACGGGTACCGAAGTGAAGGCGCTGCGTGACGGGAAGGCAAACATCTCCGACGCCTACGGCATTGTTCGCGATGGTGAAGTCTATCTGCTCAATCTCCACATCTCTCCGTACGAGCGCGGCGGCTACGTCAACCACGAGCCGACGCGCACGCGCAAGCTTCTGCTGCACAAAAAGGAGATTCGCAAGATGATCGGAGCGGTCGAGCGGCAGGGGCTTACACTCGTTCCCCTGGAGCTGTACTTCAAGGGCGGCCGCGCCAAGGTCGCGCTCGCGCTCGGCAAGGGCAAGAAACTTCACGATAAGCGCGAAGACGCTCGCAAGCGCGATGACGAACGTGACATGGCGCGCGCCATGCGGCGTTCGTGAGGCTTTCATGATCGTAGCGGGGCTCGTTCTCCTGCTCCAGGCAGCTGCAACCGTCGGTCGTCAGACGAACGCTCGCGTGCAGCCTGTTCCAGCGCCTCCTGAATCGGTCGTCGTGCGCACGCCCGCGCGTACAACCACGTTGCGGCTCGTCAATACGGCCGGCGTAGTCGGCGTCGATGCCGGCAAGCTCGCAGCCGCGCTCGGCGGAACGTTCAAGCTTACATCGCCAAGCCACTATTCACTGACCGTCGGCGACTCGCACATCAGCTTTACCGATGCTGTGCCGTTCGCGGGCGACGACTCGACGATAGTTCCGCTGACGTCGCCGCCGCGCGTCGTCGGCAGGAATGTCATCCTCCCGTTCTTCGTCGTGACGGAGCTGGTGCCGCGCTTCTTTTCGGGCTACATGTACGACCAGGATCTGCACGAGGTGCGACAGTTCGACAGTGCTGCACGTCGAGTGCAGGCGCCGGCGACAGCGCCGCCCGATACGCCCGCGGCTGGCGCGACGCCGCGCGAGATCGGAGAGGCTGCGGCAATCTCACGAGTCGCTTCGGAGACCCCGGTCCGGGTCAAGCGGCCCGGCCATCGGCTGATCGTCGTCGATGCAGGACATGGCGGCGTCGATCCAGGCATGCATGGACCGATCGGCGGCGGCCCGCAGATACTGGAGAAGAACATCACCCTCGCGGTGTCGAAAATGCTCGCTACTGCGCTGCGCGAGGATGGCGCCGATGTGCTGATGACGCGCACCACCGACACGCTGATCGGTCTGTACGATCGCGGCCCGATCGCCAACAAGGCGCGCGGCGACATCTTCGTTTCGATTCACGTCAACGCGACCGGCCAGCGCGGCGCCGCCGCCGCGCGCGACCGCGGCTACGAGACGTATTTCCTTGCCGAAGCGAAGACGGAAGATGCAAAGCGTGTGGAACGCATGGAAAACGAAGCCGTGCGCTTCGAGACCGCCGATCCAAACACGAAGAAGGGCGATCCGCTCAACTTCATTCTCAACGACATGGCGCAGAACGAGCACCTGCGCGAGAGCGCGGATCTCGCTGAGCAGATCGAATCGGGATTCCGATCCTTCCACCCCGGTCCGGATCGCGGCGTTCAGCAGGCCAACTTCGCCGTCCTGCGCGGTGCATTCATGCCAGCTGTGCTGGTCGAGATCGGGTTCGGCACCAACAGGTCCGAGGCTGCGTACATTAGTGATCCGGACAACGAACGAAAGATCGCACGGTCGATAGCAAAATCGATAATGGCGTACATGGATAGATACGACGCACGGGTTGGCGGCGGGAGCACCGCCAAGTGAGCGACCTTCGGGTGACGGCAGCTGGTGTACAGTTCCAGAACCCGATCGTCCTTGCATCCGGAACCGCTGCATTCGGCCGCGCGCTCGACGGTGTCGTGGATCTCGATGCACTCGGCGGCATCGTCACGAAAGCCGTCAGCCTGGAGCCACGCGGCGGCAACCTGGCGCCTCGCGTCGCGGAGTTCGAAGGGGGAATGCTCAACGCCGTGGGGCTCGCGAATCCCGGCGTCGAGGCGGTGAAGCGAGATGATCTGCCGTGGCTCGCCGAGCACGTGAAGCGCGCGCGCGTGATCGTGAACGTCGTCGGCAGCCGGACCGAAGACTTCGCGGACGTAGTGCGTCATCTGGATGACGCCGACATCATCAGCGCGTTCGAGCTCAACGTCAGCTGTCCAAACGTTCGCGCCGGCGGAATCGAATTCTGCGCCGACAGCACGTCGCTCGCGGCAGTCGTTTCCGGCGCCCGATCGGCGACGCGCAAACCGATCTTCGTCAAACTGTCACCCGTGCTGCCGAACATCGGCGACGCGGCGCTCACGGCTGCGGCTGCGGGCGCCGACGGAATCACGGTCGTGAACACGCTGCCCGGACTCGTGGTGGACATCGATGCCCGTCGCCCGCGGATCGGCTTCGGCAGCGGTGGCGCGAGCGGGCCGGGACTGCTCCCGGTAGGCGTGCTGGCGACGCATCGAGTGCGCGGCGCGGTGTCGCTTCCGATCATCGGTGTGGGCGGCGTGACTTCCGCGAGCGACGCACTTCAATACATGATCGCCGGCGCATCCCTGGTCGCAATCGGTACCGCGAGCCTGCGCGATCCGCGCACCGCGGAGCGTGTCGTGCGCGATCTGTCGCACTGGTGTGACGAGCACGATGTGAGTGCGATCCGGGACATCATCGGCACTCTGCAGTGGCCGGCGTGACGGCAGCCGGCCGCGCGACGCCGATCGTCGCTCTGGACTTCTGGATGCCCGACGCTGCCCTGCAGATGGTCGACCTGCTCGGCGATCGGTGCGACTTCTACAAGGTCGGAGGCGAGCTCTTTACCGTGGCGGGCCCGACCATCGTGCGGCAGCTGGTGGCACGCGGCAAGCGTGTCTTTCTCGATCTCAAGTTTCACGACATTCCGAACACCGTCGAGAAGGCCGTCGCGGCAGCCGCGGAGCTGGGCGCCTCGATAGTCACCGTTCACGCGAGCGGGGGCGTGCGAATGATCCGGGCGGCGGTGGAAATCGCCGGACCGGATTGCGAGGTCTTCGCGGTGACCGTCCTGACGTCGCTTACCGGTGCCGATCTGGACGAGGCGTGGGGCGGGGATCGCGGCGATGGATCGGCCGATCTCACGCCTGACGTCCTGCGGCTGGCCAGGCTGGCGCAGGGTGCTGGCGCAGCGGGGGTGGTCTGCAGCGGGCTGGAGGCTCCGGTGCTCAGGGACAGCTTCGGCCCGGGGCTCAAGCTCCTGGTCCCCGGGGTGCGGCTGCCCGGTAGCGACAGGGGCGATCAGAGCCGCGTTGTGACGCCGGCCGAGGCGGCGCGGGGGGGCGCGTCATATGTGGTGCTGGGCCGGACGGTTACGTCGGCGCATGACCCTGCCGCAGCGATGGATCAGGCGGTTGCGTCTCTGGCCTGACCGGACTATTTTCAAAGGCTGACCCAAAATTCGGAGCAGTTCGTGAAAGTACGTAGCAGCGTCAAGCCGATATGCGAGCATTGCAAGGTGATCAAGCGCCAGGGCGTGATCAGGATCATCTGCAGCCGCAATCCCAAGCACAAGCAGCGTCAGGGTTAACTAATGGCTCGTATTGCGGGCGTGGATCTTCCGCGCGACAAGAAGCTCGAGATC
>DATNCZ010000259.1:0-4949 GCA_035553335.1 Gemmatimonadaceae bacterium | reverse complement strand
TAGGCCCTTCGCGCCGTTGTCCGCCGATCCCACATGTCCAAAATCAATCTTCTGAATCTCACGCCCGCGGACGCAGATGCGACCCTGGAGGCGTTCTTTCGTGACCGTGGCGAGCCGCTGTATCGCGCTCGTCAGGTCGCGCGCAGGCTGTGGCAGGCGCCCTACGCTCGTTCGCAGATATCACAGAGCTGCCGATAGCGCTCCGTGAGGCACTCGAACAGTCGTTCGAATTGCCCGAGCTCAGCATCGCGACGCAGCAACTATCCGCCGACGGCACGCGCAAGTACCTGTTCCGCCTGGCTGACGGCGAAGCGATTGAAACGGTGTCGATTCCCGATGCCGATCGCCTGACGTTGTGCATCTCGTCGCAGGCCGGCTGCGCGCTTCAGTGCGCGTTCTGCGCGACCGGCAAGATGGGCTTCACGCGCAACCTGGAGCCCTACGAGATAGCCTGCCAGGTGCGCGAGATGGCGCTGCTTGACCCGCCAATCGCGGTCACCAACATCGTCTTCATGGGGATGGGGGAGCCGCTCATGAACTGGCGCGCAGTCAATTCCGCGCTCACCATCCTGAACGATCCGGCTGGACTCGGCATCGGTGCGCGGCACATCACAGTCTCGACAGTCGGAATCCTGCCCGGCATCGTCGCACTCGCCGAGCGTCCGGAACAGTTCCGACTGGCGATTTCGGTGCATGCACCGACCGATGAGCTGCGTCGCAGCCTCATGCCCATCAACACGAAGTATCCGCTCGCCGAAGTGATCGAGGCCGCGAAGAGCTTCGACCGGCGCGTCACCTTCGAGTACGTGATGCTCGGCGGTGTGAACGATCGCGACGAGGACGCGCGCGAGTTGATGAAGCTTGCGTTGGAGTGCAAGGCGTTCGTGAATCTCATTCCCCTCCATCCGGGCGGCGCGGGCGACTTCACGCCGACCACCGCGGACTCCATACGTCGTTTCGCGGCGATGCTGCGGCGCGGCGGGCTGAGCGTCGCAATCCGCAAGAGTCGCGGAAAGGACATCGCCGCGGCGTGCGGACAGCTACGGGTAGAACGGCATCGGAGGCGGCGTCCAGTCGGTGCCGAGCACGACGGTGGCGTCGAGGTAGCGTGAAGTATCGGGGCGAGCGACGGCCTTGCCGCCGATCGCCTTGCTGATCAGCGCGGCCCACTCCGGATGATTGGACCTGTCCAGCACCAGTGTCGGCACCTGCGTCGTGCGGGAATTACCCATCGCAACCACGTCGTAGCCGCGCGCGCGCAGCAGTAGCGTCGCGCGTCGCGCCGCACCACGGGCCGCGCTCGCGTTCAACACTTCGACCTTGATGCGCACCCCGGGCGGCGCGTGGCCGACGGTGGTGTCGATCTTCGCCAACGCTGCATCTGCCGAAGCGCCGCGATGTTGATCGCCCTTTTTGCATCCTGCAAACGCAAATGCCGCAGCGATCACGAGCATCACGGAACGGCTCGACATTACTGCAGGCTGTTCCAGAGCGTGACCGTTTCGGGAAAGATGTGGTTCCCTTCGCGCACGGTCCATTCCAGACGCATCCGCACCACCTGGCGAAATACGCTTTCGAACGACGTCGGAACCTGCAGCGAGAGAAAATATCTGTCCTGCTTCATGAACTTTCGGCCAGGCTCCAGGAAGTCGGCCATGTACAGCGCCCGCCCAACGACTCCCCACCGCGCACTGCCGACCGTGTGATAGCGAATCGCGTCCAGCAGGTCGGTGCGCTTCTCGCCGTGCCGTTCCAGTGTGATCGCCGCGGCGGGCCCATGCAGCAGGCCAGCCGGGCTTTCGTTGTCACCGGTGATCTCACGCAATTCGGTTTCGGTTGCGTCTCGCAACGCGTCGTGCAGAACGCCGGCATCGATGAACGCACGCGCTTCGGCCGGCGGAAGCCGCATCGCCGCTGCCCACGCATTCAGCAACGCAGTGACGCGTTGAATGTGCTCGGCGCGCTTGTCGCCAACGCGCGCCCAATCGGGAAGGTCCAGCGTCGAGCTGTGCATTGTCAGAGTTGGATGTTGTCGATCAATCGAGTGCCGCCGATCCGCGCCGCGACGACTATCGAATCTCCCTTGGCGGCGACGGACGGCCGTGCGAAATCAGTTTCGTTTACCAGAGCGAGATAATCAACCTCGAACGCTCCATCCTTCGCCAGGGTAGCCTTCCCAGCCGATTCGATCGCCGCGGGGCTGGTGCTTCCGGCGTCGAAAGCGGCTTTCGCCGAGACGAGTGCCGCGTGCAGCGCGGGCGCGTGGCGCCGTGCTTCGGCGTCGAGGTAGCGGTTGCGACTGGAGAGCGCGAGTCCATCGATTTCCCGCACGGTGTCGATCGCCATGATCTGAACTGGAAAGTTGAGATCGGCGACCATGGCGCGGATCAGCGAGAGTTGTTGAAGGTCCTTGCGCCCGAACACGGCGACGTCCGGCTGCACGATGTTGAACAGCTTCGCCACCACGGTGAGTACGCCAGCGAAGTGACCAGGGCGAACGGAACCTTCGAACAAGGCCGCGAACAATGGAGGCGTTACGGTCGTCCGCGAAGTGTTGGCGCCGTACATCTCTTCCGCCGTCGGCATGAAGACAACAGTCGCGCCGCGTTCGGCAAGCGCAGCCGAATCATGCTCGGGCGTACGCGGGTAACGCGCAAGATCCTCGTTGGGTCCGAACTGCAACGGGTTTACGAAAATGCTCACTGCGACCACGTCCGCGGTCTTCGTGGCGGCGTCCACCAGAGCGAGATGTCCGTCGTGCAGCGCACCCATCGTCGGAACGAGCGCCACTCGGGCGCCGTTCGCGGTGAGTTCGCGCAGGCGCGCACGCATCCCGGCGATGGATGATTCGGTTACCACGGTCTGTCGTCCCCCGGGAATGAAGCTGAGGGATTCGTCATTCCCGCACAGGCGGACGACGACCTCCAATTCCCGATTGCGCGGGAACTACGAGTGATTGCTTGCATGTAATGCGCGCTCGCTCTAGAAGCTGTGTTCGGCGGACGGGTACCGATGCTCGCGAACGTCGTCGCCATATGCGCGCACTGCGTCGCGCACGGTGTCCGCGAGATTCGCGTAGCGCTTGAGGAAACGTGGTGAGAACTCCTCGTTCATGCCGAGCATGTCGGGAAGCACCAGCACCTGACCATCGCAGCCCGGGCCGGCGCCGATCCCGATCGTCGGAGCGCTGACGCTCGCCGTGATGCGCGCGGCAAGTTTCGCGGGCATCAACTCCAGAACTATCGCGAACGCGCCCGCCTGGTCCAGTCGCTTCGCTTCGGCCAGAATGCGGTCCTCTTCTTCAGCTTCTCTTCCCTGCACTCGAACTCCGATCGCGTTCACAGATTGCGGCGTGAAACCCAGGTGTCCCATCACGGGAACGCCGATCTCCACGAGACGTGCGACCGTCGCCGCGATGCGCTCGTTGCCGCCTTCCAGCTTCACGGCCTGCGCACCGGTCTCGACGAGCAACCGGCCCGCATTCACGAGAGCGGTCGCCGAATCGATCTGATATGTCAGGAATGGCATATCGACCACGACGAGCGCGCGGGAGACACCGCGACGTACCGCTGCACCGTGATAGATCATCTGATCCAGTGTCACCGGCAGAGTGGATTCGAATCCCGCCACGACGTTGCCGGCGGAATCACCGACGAGCACGATGTCCACGCCGGCCTGGTCCACGAGCCGGCCAAAGAGAACGTCGTACGCGGTGACGACGACGATCGGATCCTTGCCTTTGCGATCGCGAATGTCACGTACCGTGACGGCGCGTGACGGCGGTGCGCTGCTCAAATGGATACCTCTGCGAGTTCGGCGAGCTGACGCTGCCAGAAGTCGCGGTTGTCGATTTCTCTATGTGGTACCTGAAGCTCGGCCGAGCTCCAGGTCGTGTGCGCGTACCTGACGATGTCCAAATCTATTGTGCGCGGCCCCCAACGGACGGTCCGAACGCGGCCACCCTCGCGCTCCACCTCGTGCAGCGTCGCCAGCAATTCGGGCGGTGACAGCGAAGTGCGCAGCGCTATCATCTGATTCAGGTACGGCCCCTGAGCGACGGGACCGATCGGCTCCGTTTCCTCGGGACTGGTCGCCGCCAGAATCGTGACTCCTGGAATTCCGCCGATGCGTGTGAGGGCATCGGACAGATGTTTTCGCCGATCGCCCAGGTTGGAACCCAGCGCGACGAAGGCGATGTCATCCATCGCGCTCGCGGGTGATCGAGACTTCCGCGTATTCAACCGGGCCAGGCAGTGGCACGTGCGGCTTTCTGATCGACACGGTGGCCGACCGAACACCTCGGACGCGCAGTGCCGCGGCCGCGACGCGCTCGGCCGCCTCTTCCAGATATGCGATGTGGCGCACGCTCATCACTTCGGCGACGGCGCTGTAAAGCGCGACGTAATCGACGACGTGCGGCGGCCGTACCGTCTGGTCTACCGTGACGGAGAGATCGAGCTCGACAGGTTGCGGCAGCTGCTCCTCGTGCGGCAGCACTCCGACGCGCGCGTGGAAGCGCATTCCCCTGAGCGAAACGGTGTCGGCCATCATCAACCTGCGTCGTCGATTCCGGCACGCAGAGACCGCGTGAGTGCGATCGCCGCATCGACGCTCGTTCCCGCCGCCCGGACGATCGCGCTTCCCACGACAACGCCGTCGGCGACAGCCGCAACTGCAGCGGCCTGGCGTGCGTCCGTGACGCCGAAGCCGACACAGATGGGCAGCGTGGTCACCGAACGCAGACGCGCGACCGTCGCGCCCAGCTCCGGCGCAATCTGCTGCTGCATGCCCGTGACACCGAGCCGGCTGATGAGGTACACGAATCCACTGCCGTTCTGTGCAATGAGCTTCATTCGCTCGACCGGCGTGGTTGGCGCGACGAGTCGAATGAACGCGAGCGGACTGGCTGTGAAGCGAGCTTCGAGTGGCGGATCCGCGCCTACGGGCAG
>DATNCZ010000258.1:0-5231 GCA_035553335.1 Gemmatimonadaceae bacterium | reverse complement strand
TTCAGAATCTCCGTGTCGTTAGCGCGCGGGCGGCTTGGTGGAATCCGGCGCAGCCGGCGGCGACTGCGGCGGTTTGACCGGCGGTTTCTGATCGCCTTGCTGCAGCGCCTTGAGCCGGTCTTCCGCTTTCTGGATCGCGTCGCGTTCGGCCTGAATCTCCGACTCGAGTTGCTGGCGACGCTTCGCTACCTCCGCCAATTCCCCGGCCTGCGCCTTCCGCAGTTGGTCGTCCAACGTCGTGATGCGCTCCTCGCGCTTCGCGAGCTCCAGGTGCAACCGTGTCTCCTCACGCTGCAACTCGGCGACACGCGAGCGGAGCATCGCGCCCCGGCCGATGTCGTACAGGTTGCCGCTGTACCCGAGACTGAGATTCACCTTGGTGTAGTTGTAGACCGAATAGAACGTGCCTTTGGTGGGTGACTTCGAACCCTCCTCGAGCTCCGTACCATAGATGCCGAGCGAGATGCCGCGCCACGTGCCAACCACACCGGCGTTCCAGTCCCAGCCATTGTTCTCGGCCAAAAAATCGAGACGCGTGTTCTGCGATGGATGAATCGCGTAGCGCCCGCCCAGGAACAGTCCCTTGGCGATCGTCCCTTTGTCGTTGTAACTCGAGCCCAGCTTGCCGTCGTCCGAAAACAGTCCATCGCCGTAGCCTAACGTTAGGCTTGCGTCGCTCGTCCGGCCGATGGCGAACGACTTGGTGGCGACGCCGTACAACGTGGGCGTCGAATGAAAGTGCCGCGCGAACGGCGAGGTGATATCGGCGCCGTTGCCGGTCGAGTCGATCGAGACGTCGTGCCCCACGAGCATCCGCTCTTCGTGCGGATACGGCCCGAGATTCCGGAACCCGACCGCGATCGCCGGCCACGACTTGCCTTGCTCTTCCTTGAGCAGCAAGGCCTGGCCGAAGAAACCCCACTCGGGATTCTGGCTGTAAAGCGAGAAGCCTAACTCGTACCGGCCGCCCCAATGCGAATCGATGGACAGATTCGTGTTCCACTGCGCCGACGTGTTGAGCGTCGCTTGATTGACCAGGTTGTACGGGATGTGCTTGGCCGAGGTCTGCACCCAGACATCGCCCGACGACGGAGACACCCACGCCACTGGATCATCGATGAGCCCGGTTCCGAAATCGAGCGTGGCCGGGTAGAGATCGTTCTGGGGGGGCTCTGCCGGAGCGGTAGCCGACGAGTCCTGCGCCGACGCCGCCGGAACCGAGACTAACGCTGCCGTTCCGAGCGCCAGGATCGAGAGCGCCACGCTGGACCGCAACGTGCGCATGCATCCTCCAACGAGACGTGTGGTGTGGGTCCGTAGCGAATGCCGGTCGCGAGGTCGGCGTCCGAGGTCCCTCGAGGGTGGCATGAGCGTCCTCAGTCGCGAGTGATCGGAGTCGGAAGACCGGCTCATCGGATGACGGCGACAGGACACAGGTGCCCCATGCTCTTCGGGTTATGACTCATCAAGTAGTGCCGAGGTCAAATACGAAAAGAACGCTAACGTGTCGCCACGGACGGCCCACGATCTGGTAGCAATCGCCGCGGATTACTCTTGACTTGTGCTTCCGGTTGCAGCCTGATTGAGCCAAGCAGCCTCCGCCGGATTTCGATGTTCGCTGCTGTCGCGTACAGAGGAGGAGTCATGATTTCGCTCAAGCGACTGGCCGTGATCGTAGCGGTCGCACTCGCTCCCGCCGCCTGTCTTCACCATCACGCTTCGGACAGTGGAACCCGAGGCGACCCGGCCACTCTGCGTGTCGAGAATCACAACTGGCAGAACGTCGAGATTGAAGTTGTGCACCGCGGATTGCGGTCGCACTTGGGCAGCGTGAATGCTGCCTCCACAGGCGAATTCGACTTCCCTCGCCAATTCCTCAGCGATCTCGGCGAGATCCAACTCATTGCTCACGCGGTCGGGACGCCGAGCACGATCACAACCGGCGTCATCGTGCTCAAGCCCGGCACGCAAGTAAGGTGGAACCTCGAGACCAGCCTCGACCAATCGACTGTATCCGTCTACTGACGGGCGCGAGTGTCTCGCACCAACGCTCGACTCATACTGGCGGCGGTGGTGGTTTTTTGCCCATGCCGCCCGACGCCTGACCAACTGCGACCCCGATCGATGTAACCAGGCCAACGATGCCGCCGGCCAAAATTGCGCTCCGCCACCACGAGACCTTCTTTCGCGACAGCGTGGCGATCGCACTGTGCGGCAGCGAGACGTTTTCCCCTTTCCAGTACTGCTCATCGCCCGAACGCAGGGTGGTGCCGGACACAGCCAAGGCGAGACTCGTGTCGGTCTGGCCCAGTAGCCGCCCATCCACGTACGTGACGTTTGGTCCGAGGTATTGAGCCAGCGTCGCGGTGCCGGCGTCAGTGAGCTGAACGTGCAACTTGGTTCCGGGCACCGGAGCTGGTGCCGTCGGAACAGGTGTGGTGACGTAACAAGCGCATAGGAGCAGAGACCCGAACGGCAAAATTCGCATGGTGCAGGCCCTCCGGTGGCAAAAACCGTAACATGCATATTCGCGCAACCAATGGCGCGACGTCAAGATAGCGACGCACAAATCCCGCTGTCTTACACCGATTGCACGCAAACAGCCCGGCTCCAAAGGAGCCGGGCTGCTTGCTTTAGGCATTGGGCCAACCGACTTCGGCCCCACGCCCGTGGTGTCAGGTTACCGGACACGCATTGGGCTGATCCCAGTTACGAGCCGGCTGTTCGTTCGGTGGCGGAATGTTAGGATTGGCATCCCGCTCTGCCGACAGGCCGTACAACAACCGGCCCGGAATGCCGGAAGACGACGCCGGTACGAGCGCCGGGAGGCACGTGCGCTTCCAGTCATTCCACACTTCGATTTCCTGGAAGTCAGCGATGTACTTCTCGGTGATGATGGCGTTCAGCGTGATCGCACCACCGGGCCAGGCACCAACACCCTGGGACGCTCTCTCCGCATTGTACGCGGCGATGGCGAGCCCTTGGTTGCCAGCCTGCAGTTCTGCCTCGGCGATAATCAGCTGATTTTCAGCGAAGGTGACGATCGGTTGACGGAAGGCCTGACCGATGTCTCCACCGCCGCGCGCCGCTGCTAACGGCGACCACGTACCGTTGCCGCCTGCCGGAGGTGCTCCAAGGTACTCGCCCGAGGCGTTCGTCCCGTAGTACGCCGAAAGCCGCGGGTCGCCCGTCGTTTGCAGCAGATTGACGAGGTATTCGCCGGCGCTGATGTATCCGGACCGCTGGATCACCATGAACTGATACCAGAGGTTCCACTCATTCGGATTGGTGCTCTGGTATGACTTGAAGTCCCCCGCTGGGCTGCTGATTCCCTGTTGCGCTTCCGCCAGCGCGCTCGCGTACGCCGAAGGATCCTGCGGCGTCACATGCATGAAGTAGCGTGCCTTCAGCGTGTGCGCGAGAGCAACCCAGTCGGCTTTCTCGACCGTCAGCGAATTGGCTCCGTAAAACAGGTCGTTAGGACCGGGGCCGGCGCATGTGGCTGCTGCGCACGGGATCCACGCGATCGCGGTGTCTAACTGCGCCTGAATGTCCTGAAAAACTTGCTGTTGCGGGTCCAGGATTGGCGTGAGTGATGTGCCGACTGCTTCGCGATAGGGGATGTCTCCCCACACGTCAGCCGCCGTGCCGATGGTCAACGCCTCCATCACCTTGGCGATGCCTGCGAACGTCGTGTCCCCGGCAGCCAACGCCTGCGACTGAATGGTGCGAATGTCGATCAGGCCGCCGCCCGTGTAGACGCTGCTCCAATCGGCCGAGAACGCGTCCTCGTCGAACACATAGTTCGCGAGCGGAATGGCCTGGCGATCCGTGCCCGCCATCGACTGCATCCACATGCTGAACAGTCGGGCCAGATCGCCGGTTTGTTGGACTTCCTGTGTCACCGTCACGCCGACGAAGAGCTGGCTCGTACCAGCCTTCACCGGCCTGTTCGGATTCGTGGTGAGCCCCGATCCCGTTAGCCAGTCGCTACAGCCGCCTAACAGCGCGACCGGCAGGAGCGAAGCCACCGCCAGCTTCAAGTATCTATGCATACGATAGCTCTCTCTCGTTGCAAGGTCAGCGGTTCAATCCCAGCGACAGCACGAACGAACGCGTCTGCGGGTTGTTGAAGTAATCAACGCCCTGAATCAACGAGCTCGCTCCAGCCAGGTTGGCTTCGGGGTCGATGCCACGGTATTTCGTCCACGTGTGCAGGTTGCGCGCGGAAAGGCGCACGTCGATCGAGCTGAAGCCCCAATTCCTAACGAAGGGCTGATCGAGCGAATACGCCACACCGATCTCGCGAAGTTTCACGAAGCTGGCATCCTCCACGAATTGCGAACCCACAGGACCAAAACCGCCGCCGATACCGGTGAAATAATGTTGATTGAGGTCCACCGTCTCGCCGGCGCCCGGACCAGCAACGGGACCGGGAAGCCAGTTCTTGCCGATGACCACGGGTTGATACCGGATTTTCGTGTCCGCGTGCGCGCCGAAGTTGTAGAGGGCGCCGCGCGTTCCGTCCCACGTCTGGCCGCCGTGCCGGATGTCCAGCAATCCGGAAACGGTGAGCTTCTTGTACGTGACCGACGTGTGAACGCTGCCCAACCAAGACGGGTTGCCGTTCGAGATCACACGCTGCGTGGGATCAAGCACGGGGAACCCTGCGGAGTCAATGAACAACGCGCCCTTCGGAGCGTTGCCGCACTGCGCATCGACGTCGCCGATGCCGGGGAGCACCAGGCCACGACCGCACCGTGCGAAGTCGTTGCCGCGGAGCACACCAACGCCTGCGCCGTACCACGCGGTTGGAACCGCGCCCGTAAAGCCGCCACCCGTGTTCAAGTCGGCGAACTGCTGACCGGACAACGACACGAGCCGGTTCTCGTTCTTCGACCAATTCACGCCCACTTCCCAGGTCAGATTCTGACCCATGATCGGACGGTAGTTGACCGACGCTTCGAGACCGCGGTTGCGAATGGTTGCCGCGTTCGCGGTGATCGACGAGAAGCCCGTCGACGCCGCCAGCGGCAGACCGAAGATGGCGCCTTCGGTACGATCGAGGTACGCGGTGAGGGACGCGTCCATGTGGCTGTTCAACAGGCCCAGGTCGACGCCCGTCTCGAATTCCTTCGTCCGTTCGGGACCGAGGTTCGGCTGCGCGTGCAGCGCACCCTGCGCAAGACCGCCGAGTCCGGCCTGATTGATGAAGAGCGCGTCGCCCCAGC
>DATNCZ010000257.1:0-5729 GCA_035553335.1 Gemmatimonadaceae bacterium | reverse complement strand
CACTGGCGTTCGAGCGCGCGGCTTCGGCGGCACGCAACGCGGCCTGTGCAACACCGCGTGCAGTGGGATCCGTCGGCGGCGGAGCAATCACCGCGACGACATCTCCCGCGTTGACCGAATCACCCTCGGAATAAGTAATGCGGCTCACGAGTCCGGCAACGGGTGCGGTAATCGTGAAGCGCGAACGGACACGCGTGACCGCATCGGCATCGACGGTGACCTGCAACGGGCCGCGTGTAACCTGCGAAACTTCTACCAACAGAGGCGTTCCACGCAGCAGCCGAACAGTGATTGCGATGATGGCGAGCAGGACGACGGCGGCTATGATGCGACCGCGTGAAAGTATGCGGCGTGGACGCTCACTCGTTCGCCGAGCCGTGGAAGTGGTTGGCGGCTGCGCCGGTGGAATCGTTGCCGGTAGCGTCACTGGTGCCGTTTCTGGCGCCGTCGCTGGTGTCATCGCTGATACTGTTTCCGGTGACGTTTCCAATTGCGGCGTTCGGGCGACGACTGGAGCTGGATCGTCTGACGCCGGTTGAAGATCCGGATCGGGGACAGGAGTACGGTCGGACATCGTCATTCCCGTGTCTTGAGGACGGCAACGAGATCGAGACGCGTCGAGCGCCGGTACATGAGCGCCCCTGCGAGCGCCGAAGCAGTCAGCACAACGGCGGTTGCGAATGCGTACGTGCCTGCACGCGTCACGATCGGAACCTGATAATTCTCACTGGTGAATCCGTAAGTCAGATATGCAGCAAACGCGCGTCCGAGGACCCAGCCAAGCGGGATCGCAGCGATGGTGAGAATTGCCTCCTCGCCCAGCAGCATTACTCCGACCTCGCGATTCGTGAAGCCGAGCACGCGAAGGCTTGCGAGCTCTCTACCGCGCTCCGATAGCGCGATGCGCGCGCCGTTGTATACCACACCCAGCGCGATTATGGATGCGAATATCACGACGACCACCGCCGATATTCGAAAGCTCCTCGCCATCATGCGATCGAACTGCTCTACCATCGCGGTGCGCGACGTTACGCCACCGACGAGCGGCATCGCCCTCAGCTGCTCGAACAGCTCGGGCCGCGGCGGGCCATCGAGTCGCAGGTAAGCACCGTTGATCAGATCTCCGTCGCCCATCAGTGAGCCGGCCGCGGTTAGATCCATGTATGCGTTGGGCGACATGAGCTCGTTGAGCAGGGCAGTCACCACGACTCTGCGCGTCGTGCCTCGTTCGAGCAGATCCATGTCCGGCGTATCACCGGTGTGAATCGCGAGGATGTCCGCGACTTTCGTGCTGAGCACGATGCCGGCCGGCGGGATTGCATGTATCTGTCCATCCACATCGACCAGCCTGTGCATCTTTCCGTCTCGTTCGAGCGCCGTGAGGCCGACCGTTCTGGACCTACCCATGTGCCGGAGCCGGACTGGAACGACGCGAACGAGCTCGACGTTGGTGACGCCGGGGAGAGACGCAAACACTGCGCGCGTCGATGCTGGAACAGCTGTTACGAGCTGTACCGAGAGCGCCTGACGTTGTCCAACCCGGAACTGGAGCCCGATCATGTTGTCGGTTGCATCGTAGAGAGAAAGAGCGCCGGCCATCATTGCGAGCGCCGCCGCCACGCCCATCGCGCCGAGCAGTGCGCGGCGTGGCTGCCGTTCGAGGCCGCGGATTATCATGCGTACTGGCGTACTGAGAGTGAGGCGGCTGCCGATCGCGTCGAAGGGCAGCGCGCGATAACGCGCAGGCGCCGGTGGCTGGAGCGCCTCTGCTGGCGGCAGCATTGCGACTTTGCGGACAGCGCTGATCGCGCCGCTGAGCGCTGCAAGAAAGATCACGACGATGGCGCGACCGATCGTCACCCAGTCGGCGTGAAACTGGAGACCCGGGATGCGGAGCACGTCACTGTAGATGCCCGTGTAGAGGCGGCCCACCCAGACACCGATTCCGATGCCGAGTGGTATGCCCACGGCTGCCGCTGCCGCCGCATAGGCGAGGTAGTGCAGACCCACGGCGCCGCTGGTGTATCCAAACGCCTTGAGCACCGCGATCTGTTCGCGTTCGGTTGCGATGAGGCGCGATACGACGGATCCGACGAGGAACGCAGCAACGGCGACAAAGACCGCCGGAAATGCGAACGCCATCACTCCCATCTGAGTCAGCTCGTTTGAAACAACGCGGTCCGACAGTTGATCCTTGCGACCGATCGCCCCGCGACCGCCGTACGGAGCGAGGAGCGTATCGACCGCGGCTATCACTTTGGACGGATGTGCTCCTGCTGCCAGCCCAATGGAAACATCATTGAACGCGCCACGCATGCCCGTCGCAGCTGCAGCGAGCTGGTGCGGGACCCAGAGGATTCCGAAACCGCGCGCGTCGGACGGAAACGCATTACCCGGCTCCTCGTACAGGTAATCGGGCGCCGCACCGATACCGACGATTCTCAGTTCGACGTAGCGCTCGTTGATAATTGCGGTGAGCAGCGAGCCCGGCCGCAATCCGTTCGCCTCAGCAAACCGGCCGCTTACGAGTATTTCCTTGTCAGCACCTGGCAACACGGTGCGCCCGCTCGTGATGTGTACCGCGTTAAGCGGCACGCCTCCGCTACCAGGGAGCGGGAGCGACACCATGCGTCCGATCGCCGGCATGTCGAGTCCGGGGACGTCGAGCCTTACATCCTTCACGACACGTGTCGCTACGCTATTTACCCCGGGGATCGCTGCGAGCCGGACAGCGACGGCGTCGGGGGCGCGTGTGAGCGTCGCAAATACATCGGCAAAGCGACCGCTGATGTAGTAGTCGCGTGTTGCGGAACCCAGAGAGCTCGATGTTCCGCCAAGTGCGACCACCGTCATGACACCGCCGGCCATGACGGCCGCGATGGAGAATACCTGCGCGCGAATGCGCCAGAGATCGCGTCGCAGCTTGCTCGTGAGCGCGCTCACCAGGACAGTTCCTCTGCCGAGATTCTGTGCGCGTTGCGGTACGAATCGGAGATGCGCCCGCTGGTCATGTGAACCACGCGATCGGCCATGCCGGCTATCGATACGTTGTGCGTGATGACGACTGTTGCCGCGCCAAGTTCTCTGTTGACCAGATCTATCGTGCGCAGTACCAGGCGACCCGTCTCGACGTCGAGCGCGCCCGTCGGTTCGTCGCAGAGGAGCACATCCGGGCGCTTGGCGACGGCGCGGGCGATTGCTACACGTTGCTGCTCGCCGCCGGAGAGTTGCGCTGGAAAGTGATCCATGCGATCGCCGAGCCCGACCAGCGCAAGCGCATCGTCGGGTTTCATCGGATCGCGTGCTATCTCGGTGACGAGCGCGACATTTTCGCGCGCCGTGAGACTCGGGATGAGATTGTAGAACTGGAAGACGAATCCAATGTGATCGCGCCGGTATTGCGTGAGCTCACGCTGATTCATGCTGGTGAGGTCGTGATCCTCGAACCGCACCGTCCCGCTCGTTGCGGTATCGAGCCCGCCCAGGATGTTGAGCAGGGTGGACTTGCCACTGCCCGAGGCGCCGAGCAGGACCAGCAGCTCGCCGGCGTAGAGCTCCATGTCGAGCTCGCGGAGAGCCCGAACCTCCAGGTCGCCGGATCGATAGATCTTTGTCAGTCCGCGCGCGAGAAATACCGGCGCCGGCGGAGGTGGTCCGTCGTCAGAGCGTGCTGTGGCAGCTGTCTGGGCAGTGTTGCTCGCGACGGCACTGGTCGGCATGGAATAGTCCACGCCGTGTGGTGCGTGGAACCTCCTCATGAAGAAGGAGGTTAGGGCATTACGTGCGCCGGTGCTATCGGGGAATCACTGGTTTGGAGTCAGGAGTTCGCGGACAGGCACCGGCACCCTGGTCACGTCGCCCGCCGCGGCCTCCGGATCGCTCTCACCTTACCACTCTTCCCGCCGCCGCAGAAGAACTGGTCGGCGCCATCGGACTCCAGCCCCGACACGCCGACTCCCGCCGGCATCTCGAGCCGTTCCAGGACCTCTCCCGACAGAGGATCGATACGCCGCACGTCGCTCTCATCGCCTTCCCAGGTGGCGTGCCAGAACTCTCCGTCAACCCATGTAACTCCGGTGACGAATCGGTTCGATGTGATAGTACGCAGGATCGCGCCGGTCTCGGGATCGATCTGGTGGATGTTCCGGTCGCGATACGCTCCCACCCAGAGCGTCCCTTCGGCCCATGTTAGCCCCGAGGCGCTGCTGCTTGGCGCAGGGATCGTGGCGAGCACGCGACCGCTCCGGGGATCGATCTTCTGAATGCGATCCTCGGCGAGCTGGAACAGGTGCTCTCCATCGAATGCAGTTCCCGCATGCGCCGCGACATCGATCGTGCGCACCGCCTCTCCGCTCACGGGATCGAATGCGCGCAGACTGTCTCCTGCCGCAAACCATACGTGACGACCGTCGTACGATACGCCACCCACGTGGGGCCCGCCCGCGAACGGTCCGTACTCTCGAACAATCTCGGCCTTCTCGACAATCGATTTGCGCATGTGTCCAGTCTAGTCCATCGGTAGCGGAGCGGGGAGTAACAACGTTGTCGCGAAGCCCGCCACCGGCGTCGTTATCCAGCGGCGTGCGCGCCCCCGGCCGAGCGCCTGCACCTTGCCCGCGGCAGCGAGCGAGTCGATCGCGCGCTGCACGGTACGCTGGCTCGCGCCAAGTGCGAGCGCAAGTGCCGAGCTCGACCAGGCCTCGCCGTCGCTGAGGAAGGCGAGCACCGCACCGTGTTCCTCTTCGACGGGCCGCGCCAGCACGAGGATCTCACTCGCGTGGTGCGGTGTCATGGCGAATCCCCGTTTCGTCGCGCGCACGTCCGCTACCGATCGGAGAACGTTGCGAAGTCGCGCGATCTCGACGCGCAACCGCGCGCGATGCGATGCATCGATGAACTTCGCTCCGAAGGCGCGCGCAAGAAGCACGTCTCTCGCTACGTCTCCAGGCCACGCTTCGCCCATCGCGCGCGCGAGCGCGAACAGCACCGGGCGAGATGTGAGAGAAACCACACCCTGCGCATCACGGATTACGCCACGACACGCGTCGATTACGAGCGCGTCCGACGCCAGCAATCTCTCGACGTCCTCGAGCAGCAGGAATCGTTCTTCGCCGCTCGCGATCAGCCGTGCAGCCGGTGCATCGAGTGCGAGCCACGCAGTCTCGACCTCCGCCATCAGCGCAGGAATGCGCGCCTGCCGTGCAGCACGCTCTGCGCGCATCAGCGCCGCACGCGCTACAGTTCCGCGAATGCGCCGCACCGCGATTCCTGCAACGAGCAGCTCGTGCACGGTTTGCAGCGCGGGCGCAAACGACGCGAGATCGAGCTCGGCGAGCATGTGCTCAGCCTCGTCCACGCGGCCTATCAGAAGCAGGCGTCGGATCTCGAGGTAGCGTGCGTGCGCGCCGTTCATGCGGTCGCCGTGTTCTTCGAGCGTCGCGCGCGCTGCGTCCAGTGCTTTCGCGGGCCAGCTCAGATCTCGCGACGCGAGTGCAACTTCCGCCTCCGCAACGATACACCGTGCGCGCGCCACCGATTCATTCTGCCCGAAGGCGCGCGCAGCGCTCCGCAGGAGCTCCTTCGCGCGTGCGAGATCGCCGAGCTGCGCCATCGCGATGCCCCGGAGTGCAAGCGCCGGTGCGTCGTCGCGCAGTGCGACTCGGTTCAGTGCGCCGAGCGGGTCGCCCGCGGCAAGTGCGCGCGCCGCGGCGGTGATCAGCGAGTCCATC
>DATNCZ010000256.1:0-3274 GCA_035553335.1 Gemmatimonadaceae bacterium | reverse complement strand
TCTATTCCATCCACGCGCGCGTACAGCCACGGTGATGGCGCGACATCCAGCACGCGCTGCGCGGCGCGTATGACTTCACCGTCCGGCTGGTCGGTGATGGACCGGCCGCCAAATCCGGTCTGAACGCGAAAATCTCCTTCGGTCGGCATCTTCCGCACCGCGTGACTGAACTCGCCATCGATGAACATCAGCGACCACTCGCCTCGCGTCTGGATCTCCGGAATGAACGGCTGCACCATTACATCACCGGCATCGAGTGACTCGGCGAATTGCACGCCGACGTCGCGTACCGTGTCGTGCGACACGCGCCATGTACGGGTCGCGGCCGCGGAGATCACCGGCTTCACTACCGCGTCCATCCATCCACGCTCCGCGAGCAGTCCGCCGAGGTCGGGACTGGTGCCCTTCTCGAGCCATTCGGTGGGAACGATGGACACGCCCGCCCGCTCCAGGTCACGGAGATACGTCTTTTCCATGTTCCAGCGGAGCACCGCTGGCGGATTCCACATCGGAGCGCCCGCTGTATCTAGCGCGTCGATCCATGCCCGAAATTCCGCGGCGCGGTGATGGTAATCCCAGGTCGAGCGAACGATTATCGCGTCAAAAGCGGCCCAATCGACCGATGGGTCGTTCCAGATCGCAGCGGCGACCCGAGCACGACGTTTTTCGAGCTGGGCGACCGCGATCTGGTCATCCGGAGTCAGGTCCGGATGAGCGGTTGAAGTAACGAATGCAATGTTCACCAGACAATGATTTCATCATATCGGCCCGGGAACAAGTGCCAGGGACAAGTCTCGGGGCAAGTGCGAAGTGCGCGCCGATTGTCCATATTTTACGCGGACGAATTCACCGTAGCTCTCGTTGCCGTTTCAGTGCCCGAATATCGGCGAAAACTGGCAAAATCATCGCTGGATCTGAGGCAGGAATGAAAAGAATCGCTCTTGTAGTCGCCGTGGCATTGGGATCGATCGCCCCACAGCTCGCCAACGCTCAGAACGCCCAGGACGTCGCACGCTGGCAGAAGGAGGCGCAGAGCGTCACGATCACCAGAGACGACTGGGGGATCGCACACGTGCGTGGGAAGACCGACGCGGATGCTGTGTTTGGGATGATCTACGCGCAGGCAGAGGACGATTTCAATCGCGTCGAGACGAATTACCTGAACTCGATGGGGCGTCTCGCCGAAGCGGAAGGTGAATCGGCGATCTATCAGGATCTTCGCATGAAGCTTTTCATCGACCCTGATTCGATGAAGACGCTGTATGCGTCGAGCCCCGAGTGGCTCAAGAAGCTGATGAACTCATGGGCTGACGGCCTCAACTATTACATGTACAAGCATCCCGACGTGAAGCCGCGCGCGATCAAGCGCTACGAGCCGTGGATGGCGCTGTCGTTCAGCGAAGGGAGCATCGGCGGTGACATCGAGCGCGTGAACCTCAAGCAGTTGCAGGCATTCTACGGTGGTGGTCCGGTGACCGCCGAGCCGGCGTCGGGAGTTCTGCCGCCGCCCGAGCCGGGCGGATCGAATGGAATGGCGGTCGCTCCATCGAATACGAGAGATCACCATGCGCTGTTGTTGATCAACCCTCACACGTCGTTCTTCTTCCGGTCTGAATTGCAGATGACGAGCGATGAGGGACTCAACGCGTACGGTGCAGTGACGTGGGGCCAGTTCTTCGTGTACCAGGGATTCAACACGCGCGTCGGCTGGATGCACACGTCCAGCGCAGTGAACGCTGTGTCGGAGTTTCTCGAGACCGTCGAGAAGAAGGGCGATCGCTTCTACTACAAGTATGGAAACGAAGAGCGACCGATGGTCACGAAGACGATCACGGTGCCGTACAAGACTGCGAGCGGAATGGCCAGCAAGACGTTCACCGCCTATTACACGCTCCACGGTCCCGTCATAAGAAAGAGCGATGGAAGATGGGTGACGATCGAGCTGATGCAGCGCCCGCAGATCGCGCTCATCCAGTCGTACATGCGCACCAAGGCGATGAACTACAAGGAGTACGAGAAGACGATGGAGTTGCACGGCAACTCGTCCAACAACACCATCTACGCTGACGCCGACGGCAACATCGCGTACTGGCATGCGAACTACATTCCACGTCGCGACACTTCGTTCGACTGGACTCATCCGGTCGACGGCAGCAATCCCAAAACCGCCTGGGGTCCCGTGTTGTCGGTTGCGGAAACGCCGCACCTGCTGAATCCAAAGAACGGCTGGTTGTACAACAGCAACAACTGGCCGTGGTCCGCAGCCGGCGCGTACAGCCCCAAGCAGAAGGACTTCCCGAGCTACGTCGACGTCGGAGTCGAGTCTGCGCGTGGGCTGCATGCGATCCGCGTTCTGTCCGACAAGAAGGATTTCACGATCGAGTCGTTGCGTGCAGCCGCGTATGACAGCTATCTGCCGGCGTTCGCGATCATGGTTCCACCGCTGGTCAAGGCGTGGGACGATGCGCCTTCTTCCAACCCGCTCAAGGCGAAGCTCGCCGAGCAGATCGCGCTCCTGCGCAAGTGGGATTACCGTTGGGGCGTGAATTCGATTCCAACTTCGCTGGCGGTATTCTGGGGCACACAGCTTGGCCATACGAACCGCCGCGCAACCGCGGGAATGTCACCGGAGAAGTACGCGGCCAATGAGGCGACTCCACAACAGCAGCTGGAAGCTCTCGCTGCCGCATCCGACAAGCTCACAGCGGACTTTGGAACGTGGAAGACGCCGTGGGGCGACATCAATCGCTACCAGCGCAACAACGGTGACATCGAGCAGAAGTTCGACGACGCCAAGCCAAGCATCCCGGTCGGCTTCACGTCGTCGTTGTGGGGCTCGCTGGCTTCGTTCGGTGCGCGCCCGTATCCGGGAACCAAAAAGTGGTACGGCACCAGCGGCAACAGCTTTGTGTCGGTAGTCGAGTTCGGCGACAGCGTGCGAGCGGTGGCGATCACGGCTGGCGGCGAGAGCGGCCATCCGAGTTCTCCGCATTTCAACGACGAAGCACAACGGTATGCGACCGGTAATCTGAGACCGGTCTACTACTATCCATCGCAGCTGAAGGGGCATACGGAGCGGGTGTATCATCCGGGGAACTAGCGGAGTCCGTTTCACCTGGTGAAACATGCGCCCGTCGCTGCCATGTGGATGGATGGCGCGACCGGCGCATGACACGTAAGATTCCCGTATGGCCACGTCGTATCGATCGATAGTCGCGCTGTTCCTCGCACTTGGCGCCGCGCCGGTGCTCCCCGCCCAATCCCGGCCCGCTCC
>DATNCZ010000255.1:0-13152 GCA_035553335.1 Gemmatimonadaceae bacterium | reverse complement strand
GCTGGAGCAACACGGTCTGTCCGCGGATGTGCGGCAGATCAATACCGCTGCAGCGAGGCTGGCTCGCACGTCGGCCGGAGATGCTGTTCTGGTTGCCGGTGCAGTCGGTCCGCTTGGTGTTCGCCTGGAGCCGTACGGACCAACTTCGCGCGACGATGCACGCGAGATCTTCGCGGAGCAGATGCAGGCGCTCAAGGATGGCGGGGCTGATCTTTTCATTCTGGAGACGTTTTCGGATCTGGACGAGCTGATGCAGGCGATAGTTGCCGCGCGCGCAGTCGATGCGGCAATGCCCGTCATCGCGCAGGTAGCGATCAATGCGGATGGAGTCACAGCGTACGGTGCGACTCCGGAAGACATCGTGCGTGCGCTGGATTCGGCAGGCGCAGACATCATCGGCCTCAACTGCTCGGTCGGCCCGCAGACGATTCTGGAGGCGATCGAGAAGATGGCACCGCTCACAACTCGCAAGCTCAGCGCGCAGCCCAACGCGGGTATGCCACGCGATGTGGGCGGACGCACGATGTACATGGCGAGTCCGGAATACATGTCCACCTATGCGCGCCATCTCGTCGTAGCCGGTGCGAAGCTGATCGGCGGATGCTGCGGGACCACTCCGGCGCACATCCGCGAGATCGCCGAAGGCGTGCGACCGCTCGCGCCACGCTCGGGGCGTACCTCGCGCGCTACAGTCACGCACGTTCCTTCGGAGAACAAGGCGACCGGTGTAACGCCCGTCCCGTTCGGTGATAGGTCGCGATGGGCAAAGAAGATCGCGGCCGGTGAATTTGTAACCTCGGTCGAGCTGGTCCCGCCGCGCGGTGTGGACGCGTCGAAGCTGCTGCGCGACGCCGCGTCGTTGCGCGATGCAGGCGTCGACGCGATCAACGTCCCCGACGGTCCGCGCGCGCAGAGCCGCATGGGCGCGGTCCTCACGAGTTTGCTCATCGAGCAGAACGCGCACATCGAGACCGTCACGCATTACTGCTGCCGCGATCGCAACCTGCTGGGCATGCTCAGCGATCTGCTTGGCGCGTCCGCGGTGGGACTGCGAAACGTACTGCTGATCACGGGCGATCCACCGAAGATGGGGCCGTATCCGTCGGCGACCGCCGTATTCGACATCGATTCGATCGGCCTCACGAATCTTGTGAGCAGTCTCAATCGCGGGCTGGATCCTGGCGGTAACGCAATCGGCGAACCGACGCAGTTCGTTGTAGGAGTGGGCGTCAACCCCGCTGCACTCGACGTCGCCAACGAACGGCGACGCTTCGAATGGAAGGTTGAAGCTGGCGCCGAGTACGCGATTACTCAGCCTGTGTTCGATGCGGGCCAGCTGGAGACGTTTCTGCGCAGCATCGAGCTGCTCCGGATTCCGGTAGTCGCCGGAATCTGGCCGCTCGTTTCAGTTCGAAATGCGGAATTCCTGGCGAACGAAGTGCCCGGTGTCACCGTGCCCGACGAGATCATCGCTCGGATGCGTCATGCTAATGCTCGCTCCAAGGAACACGCAATACAGGAAGGGATCACGATCGCGCGCGAGATGCTCGAGCGCGTGCAGCCAATGGTCGCTGGCGTGCAGGTATCGGCGCCATTCGGCAAGGCAGAGCTTGCCCTCGAAGTGTTCGCCGACGTTCTCGTGAAGCCGGTCGCCGTCGCGAGTTGAGGCGGCGAGCGGCCTCGCGAACTTACTCCTTTCCGACCACCAGCACCACAAATGAACCCGGTACCATGCTTGGCCGCGTACGTGGCTGCGCTGCGGTGGGAGGCGGCGCTGGATTGAAGCTGGCCGTGATGAGATAGACCCGGTGTGTCTTGGGATCCAGTGCCATCGTGCGCGCCCCTCGCTCGGTCGGGATGTTTTCGCTCGTGAATTTTCCGGGCGTGGGCTGCGTCACGAGTGTGAGCGTGCCAGCGCCGTTCGAGCTGAACGCGGTTCCCGTCACCGGATCGAATGCGTTGGCATCGGTGCCGCCGTCGGTCGGCGGAGTCGCCACGACCTGGCCAGTGTTGGAGTCGATGATGCCCATCATCTTGTTGCCACATCCTGCGAAGAGCAGGTGATGCGCCTGATCCATCGCCAACCCACTCGGCTCCTCGCAGGGAGCAATCGGATATGTATGAAGCACGGTGAGCTTCGTCGCGTCGAACTCGACTATGGTGCTCTTGTCCTCGATGTTGACGAAGATGTGACCTGCACCGTCTGACACGGCGGCTTCGGGCTTGCCGCCCAATGCGAGCGTGCCCACGACTGAATCGCCGACAGCGTCGATCGCCGTCGTGTTCTGGCCGCGGCCATTGAAGGTGAATACGCGGTTGGTAACTGAATCGTACAGTATTCCGTCAGGATTTGCGCCGGTAACGTGGATCACCTTTTTGGGCGCGAGCGTCACGAAATCGAATACCGTCACCGTCGTATCACGACCGTTGCTCGTGTATCCCTTGCCGAGCCCGTAGGCGAGAGCGATTCCATGCACGCCGCCGGTGTTCGGAATCTCGGCGACGAGCTGGCCGGAATTTGCGTCGACCACCTGCACGCGCGTGGAGCGCGATATGAATAACCTGCTGCGCGCGGTGTCGAACGTGACGTAGTCCCATCCACCCTCTCCGGCAACAGCAATGCGACGCGTAACATGAAAACCGCTTGTCGCCGTTTGTGCGTAAAGCGGCGACGCTACCAGGGCCGACCCGAACGCCAGCGTGGCGAGCGAGAGAAAGCGTGCGAACACGAGAGCCTCTTGAAAAGGGTTTTGCATCTTCAAATCATAATCAAACCGGTACCAATTACTCAGGCGCCCTGCCCCTCGGTGGCGCGGGGAATCGGACTTCGGCGACCGTGCCGTTGCCCGGCTCGGACCGGAATGTGATGCGCGCGTGGTGGACGTCCGCAATCCACTGGCCGATGGACAGACCGAGCCCAGCCCCGTCACCGCGGGCCCGCGCCGCATCGCCTCGATAGAACCGCTCGAAAATGTGCGCCATCTGGTCGCTCGGAATGCCGCTTCCGGAATCGGCAACTGCGAGCAGCGGTCCCTGGGGCGAGCTGGTCACCGACACCGTTACCGAGCCGCCCGACGGCGTGAATTTGATGGCGTTGTCGAGGAGGATCATCGTCAATTGGCGCACCAGCGCTTCGTCGCCGTCTATCGAGGCTTCCTCGAACGCATCCAGAGACAGGCTGACGCCGCTGCGCGATGCCAGCGCGCTGGCTGCGCTCACCGCATCGGACACCACGTCGTCCAGAAATATCCGCTTCATCGTGACTGGCCAGCCGCCGGCGTCGGACCGCGCGAGAAGCAACAGGTCCTCCACGATCTTGCCAAGCCGGGTGGCTTCGCGCTCGATGGCAACCAGTGCCTCGCGCTCCCGCCCGCCGTCATCGCCGGAAGCGAGCGCGACCTCGGCGCGGCTGCGGACCACTGCCAACGGTGTGCGGAGCTCGTGCGCGGCATCGGCCATGAACCGCCGCATGTAGTTCATCGTACGCTCTACCGGCTCGATCGATTTTCGTGTAAGGAACGATCCGCCGGCGGCAAATAGCACGAGTGCGCCGAGCGCGGCTGCGCCGAATGCCAGGATGAGGTTGGCGTACTGATCTTCGAGCTCGAGCTGATCGGCGACCGCAACCGACACGTAGACGTTTCCGCCGCGCGAGCGGAACCGCTCCGCGGACACTCGAAGCACGTGATCGTTGGGAGGATATAGCGTGAGGAGGGCAGTCGAATCCTGCAGTGCGGTTCGCGCGGCATGGGCGATAGCCGCCGGCGCGGTGGACGGAACCAACGGCCTCGCGTTGTGGTCGAAGAGATACAGGTCGCGGTCGGGAATGCGAAGCTCGCCGACAGCGTCCATCACGGCTCCGGACGCGGACGCCTGCTCCGCTTCGCGGATACTCGTGGCGCGCTGAATTGCAGCGGATGCCATCGCTAGCGATTCATTCAGCTGCGATGAGATCTGCGAGCGTATGGCGATGAACAGACCGGCGCCCAGCAGCACGACGATGGTGCCGAGCGTCAACGCGTACCATATCGTGAGACGCCTGCGAAGGCGCGCGAGATTGTCCGTCAAACGCCCAGCCTGTAACCCGCGCCTCGGAGCGTCTGTATCAGCTTGGGCTCGAAGCCGTCGTCGATCTTGCGGCGGAGCCTCCGCACCAGCACTTCCAGCACGTTCGTGAACGGATCGTGATTGTCGTCCCACACGTGCGCCGTTATCGCACTCCGTGTCACCACGTTGCCGGCGTTCTGCACGAGAAACTCGAGCAGCGAGAATTCCTTCGCCGTCAGTGGGATCTTCACGCCCCTGCGAGTCACTTCGCGTGTCGGGATATCGACGTGGAGATCGGCGACGTCATAGTGTTCCGGAGCGATGGCCGGACGGCGTCGCGCGAGCGCCTTGATCCGCGCCGTGAGCTCCATGAACGCGAATGGTTTCGTCAGGTAGTCGTCGGCGCCGGATTCGAGACCACGCACACGATCTTCGACAGCGTCACGGGCGGTGAGCATAAGGATCGGGGTAGTTATTCCTCGCTCCCGAATGATGCGGCAGAGATCGAACCCGGTGCCGCCCGGAAGGAGCACGTCCAGCACGATGACGTCGAAGGTCCCGAGCAGAGCCCGCTCGCGGCCCGTCGCAAAATCCTGCGCCGCGTTGACCTCGATGTGATCGTTGCGCAGGCCGTCCGTGATGACGGAGGAAAGCTCTGGATCATCTTCTACGAGAAGGACACGCATGTGATCTCGGCTGCGGTAAGGGCCGCGGAACACCGTCGCGGACGACCGGACTTTCACCTATACTATACTGGCTCGTTTCCCGGGATGCCGGAATCGCGCCCGAACCAACCGTACTCATTGCCCGAAGAAGCCGACAATGCAAGATATCCGTCCACCACTCACGATGTTATCAGAGGACGAGCTGATGTTCCGCGATGCAGTGGCCGCATTTGCCGCCACCGAAGTCGCGCCACGCGTGAAGGCCATGGAGAAGGCCGGAAAAATAGATCCCGCTCTCATCCCGCAATACTTCGACCTGGGCTTGATGGGAATCGAGGTCGATGAAAAGTACGGCGGATCAGGCGGTGCGCTAATGATGGTCACGCTGGCTGTCGAAGAGCTGTCAAAGGTCGACGCGTCTGCTGCAATCGTCTGCGACGTGCAGAACACGCTGGTCAACTACCCCATAGCTCGCTACGGCACCGAAGAACAGAAGGCCAGATACCTCGGCATGCTCACCAGCGGCACGCTCGGCTCGTACGCGCTCTCCGAAGCCGGATCCGGCTCCGATGCGTTCGCACTTGCAACTCGCGCCGAGAAGCGCGGCGATTCATATGTGCTGAACGGCCGTAAGCTCTGGATCACCAACGGCGCCGAGGCGGGCCTGTATGTCGTGTTCGCCAACGTGGATCCGAGTGCCGGCTACAAGGGAATCACCGCGTTCATCATCGAGCGCGACTTTCCCGGATTCGGGGTGGGCAAGAAGGAGGACAAGCTCGGCATTCGCGCCTCGTCCACTGTCGAATTGCTGCTCGACAACTGCGAAGTTCCCGCCGCCAACGTGCTCGGCCCCGCTGGACAGGGATACAAGATCGCAATCGAAACGCTCAACGAGGGCCGAATCGGGATCGGCGCTCAGATGATCGGCGTCGCGCAAGGCGCGCTCGATGCTGCGATTGCCTACATCAAGGAGCGCCAGCAGTTCGGCAAGCCGCTGGCCGAAATGCAGGCTATCCAGTTTCAGGTGGCGCAGGCGGCGACCGAAATCGAAGCAGCCCGTCTCATGGTGTACAATGCGACCCGGCTCAAGGATGCAGGCAAGGACATCGCACGAGAGGGCGCCATGGCGAAACTGTACTCATCCCAGGTCTGCGGGCGCGTTACGTCGCTTTGCGTGGAGCTGTTTGGTGGTTACGGCTACACGACCGACTATCCGGTCGAGAAGTTTTTCCGTGACGCCAAGATCGGGACCATCTACGAAGGCACTTCCAACATGCAACTGCAGACGATAGCAAAGGCGGTGCTTCGCTAGCTTGTCATGGAGCCCGAACGCAGCTCCTGCAAACATCTGAGTGTCCCATTTTTTGAGACTATGGCTCCAGCTGCCGATCTTTCAAGAATGGACACGCCATCGACCAACACGCCCCGATCGCTCTCTGCGGCCGGGGCGTGGTAAATTATCCGACCATGTTTACACCAAAATCGATCGAGTTTCTCAAGCAGCTTCTTGACACTCCCGGCCCTTCGGGCTTTGAAGGAGCGCCGGCCAAGGTCTGGCGCGCCGAGGCGTCCAGGTTCGCGGAAGTGACGGCGGACGTTTCCGGCAATTCAATGGCCGTCGTGAACCCATCCGGGTCGCCGACGATCATGCTTGCCGGCCATATCGACGAGATCGGCGTCATCGTCACGTATGTCGATGACGATGGATACGCCTACATCGCTCCGATCGGCGGCTGGGATCCGCAGGTTCTCGTGGGGCAGCGCATTCGGTTCAGCGGGCGCCATGGCGACGTAATCGGCGTCGTAGGAAAGATCCCGATCCACATCATTCGCCCCGAGGATCGCGAGAAGGGTGCACGGATGCGCGATCTGTGGGTGGACGTCGGAGCGCGGGACAAGAAGGAATGTCTGACGATGCTTTCGGTCGGCGATCCAGGCGTGATCGATGCGCGGGCAATCGAGCTCCCGAATTCGCGCATCGCGTCACGCTCGATCGACAACCGGATTGGTGCGTTCACAGTTCTCGAGGCGCTCAGGCGCTACGCCGAGAAGCCCGGCAAGGCGAAGGTAGTCGCCGTTGCGACCGCCCAGGAAGAGATAGCCTATCGCGGGGGAGGCGCGCTCGTTGGTGCGGCGGCGCTGCGGCCGCAGATGGCGATCGTAGTCGACGTCACGTTCGCGATCGACCATCCCAATATCGAGAAGAAGGAACACGGTGAGGCGAAGCTCGATGGCGGTCCGGTTCTCACGCGCGGCGCAGTGGTGTCACCCGTAGTGTTCGGACTGCTCCGCGACGTCGCCGAGAAAAGGAAGATTCCGTTCAGCGTACATGCCGCTGGTCGCGACACGGGAACCGATGCCGATGCGATCCACATCGCTCGCGACGGTGTAGCAACCGGTCTCGTATCGATTCCGAATCGCTACATGCACTCGCCGAGCGAGATGATCTCGCTCAACGACGTGAACAACGTTGCCGAGCTGATCGCGGAAACGTGTCGCGCAGTTACATCGAAGACGGATTTCACCGCGCGCTGACATAGGGAAGGGCGAAAGTCGCGCGGACTATCGCCTCGATGAAACCAAAAAGCACCGCAACTCCCATGAGGGGATTGCGGTGCTTTTTTATTGAAACAGTCGCGATTACACCCGCTTGACGCGGCGTTTGACGAAGCCTGCGACGCCGACGAAGCCCGTGCCCAGAAGTGCGAGCGAGGATGGCTCCGGTGTAGTTGTGGCACCGACGTCCACGTTCATTGCAACGCGGGACTGTTCGGTGTATCCGTAGGGGCCGGTCGGTGTGTACTGGACGAGCAGGAACGAGTATTCGCCAGATGTGTTAGGATCGAACGCGCCGTTCAGAAACGACATGCCCTCGTTCCAGGAGTCCTGGTAGGTCCCGAGCGGGATCTGCTGCATCGCCCACTGATTGGTGCCCGCTGCGGGATCCCGGTCCACGAACAGCTTGAACAGACTGTTGGAATTTCCGGCATCGACATAGAAGTCGAAGTTCCAGCCTGCATACGCTGGGTTGGTGGCGCTGGGGCCGGCGGCGGCGAAGAACGTACCCGCCCCATCGTTGGTAACGGCCGGAGCGGAATAGCGCGGGGTGGCCGTAAGGCCCATCGTCGCGCCGTTCACTCCTCCAGTCATCACTGCGTTGTTCGGAATTCCAGTACCATTGAAAGTGGCTACGGGGAGGCTCCCGAAGGTGCCGGCAGGGGTGACGGCCTGGGCGTGACCGGTGCCAGCGCCGGCGAGCGTAACGGCAACCGCTGCTGCGACGAGCGAAGTAACCCGATTATTCACGAAGCTGTCTCCAAAAAAAAGTGCCCCAAGCCAGGGAGGCTCAGGGATGTCTCTCCCGTTGCGTGACTCGCACAGATCCATTGGGAGCGGTGGCCAGTAACGGACTACGAAGCACCATAAGGATCAGGTCCTTCTCGCAATCATTTGTGTAGCATTGCCGATGCCGTTTTACTCAAAATTTTTTGACGAGTACAACGTATTGGGCCACAACGACTTAGAGCTATCTGAGGTATTTGCCGATGCTTGAATCACTGTACATATTTGACTTACCGGCGCTACATACTGTGGTTTGTACGCAACAGACCAAGCCGGCGGGGCGGGTGAGATTAAATTTGGATCGTGCCTCTCCCGATCCCCGAGCCCAGAGATTCCGGCTTTACCAGTACCACCGCCGTTCCGCTTTACTGGGCGCGATATGGTGAACCGGGCCGGCCGGTTCTGATCCTTCTTCACGGAGGACCCGGCGCCGATCACCGGTATCTCCTTCCGCAGATGCTGCATCTGGCGGGGGCGTATGACCTGCTGCTCTACGATCAGCGGGGGGGCGGCCAATCGAGGGCGTCGGACAACAGCCCGATCGGCTGGCGGGACCATGTCGCGGATCTCGCGGCTTTATGCCAGGAATGTGATATTGCGTCTCCGTCCATTGTTGGCTATTCCTGGGGAGGAATGCTTGCGCTGCTATATGCCATCACCCAGTCCCAGGACGTTTCGCTCCCGGAGCCGGCTCGCCTCGTTCTCATCAGTCCTGCGCCGGTGACGAGTGAATATCGGGCCGAATTCGACGCGAATCTCCGCGCCCGGGGGAATGCGCCGGCCATCGCGGACGAGCGCGCAATTCTCATGGCGTCAGATTTGCGCGAGAGGGATCCGGATGCATATCGCCAGAGAATATTCGAGCTCGGAGTCGCGGGCTATTTCTACGATCCGGCCAACGCTCGCAACCTCACGCCCTTCCGTGTGGTCGGCCGCGTGCAGCAGTCGACCTGGGACAGTCTCGGCGATTTCGACCTTCGGCCGGACATCGGGCGCTTGCGCGTGATGGCTCGCGTCGTTCACGGTCGTGACGATCCGATTCCCCCTGCGTCTTCAATCGACGTGGCTCGCGCTCTAAAGACCGAACCTGTCTTTCTGGATCGATGTGGCCACGTTCCATATGTCGAGCGTCCCGAGCAGCTCTGGGAAGCGATCGATCCGTTCCTCGCGTCAACCGACGCCGCAGCTTCCGGGTGAATGACTGATTTTCGCGCCGAGCACCATCTCGCCACCATCGACGCTGACGGAGCACTCTGCGACGTCATGGTTCGTTTCTCCTACGACGGCCTCGAGCACATCGGGCGTCTGTGGTTCAGCGGTCCGGCCGTCGGCGACAAGCCGCTCCCTGACCACGGCGGAATTCCTGGCCGCACGATCGAAGAGGCGATCCAGCTCTCAGAGCGATTCACCACCGACGATCTCCTGCGCCGTTTTTATCGAGCCCGCGCCGAGAAGCGCAAATATCTGCAGCTGAGGCGTGCGACGGAGCAGATGTTGGACAAGGTGAAGTACATGAATCGCATCGCGCTCTCGATGAAGGGCGGAATGCTGGATGCGGACGGCGCCCGCCAGGAGCTGGACCTGATCGTGAAGCAGCTGCACGAGCTCGTGGATACGATGCCTGCGATGGCCGGAGTCGAGGAGACTCACTAGGGGTAATCGTCGTGTCCGGGAAAGGGCAACGGACTCGTCATCCCCGCGCGGGCGGGGATCCATCTACTGCCGACCAGCCTTGTGCTGTCGCCCCACCCAAAGATCGATAACATGGATTCCCGCTTTCGCGGGGATGACGACTGATTGAGCGCCGGCACCCTTAGTTTTCAGTAACAATGCCGCTACAACCCGCCTCCGTGCGCGCGCCGATCATCTTCAAGCGGCTCGCGCGAGCATACCCCGACGCACATTGCGAGCTGGACCATACCAATGCGTACCAGCTCCTGGTGGCGACGATCCTGAGCGCCCAGTGCACCGATAAACGGGTGAATCTGGTCACGCCAGCGCTATTCGAGCGGTATCCGGACGCCGAAGCGCTGGCGATGGCCGACCCGCGCGACGTCGAGGAGCTGATCAAGCCGACCGGATTTTTCCGCAACAAGACCAAGAGCTTGCTCGGAATGGCGGGCGGGCTGCTCGATCGGTTCGGGGGCGCCGTTCCTGAGCGGATGGACGACCTGGTCACGCTTCCGGGGGTGGGTCGGAAGACTGCGAATGTGATCCTTGGCACCGCGTTCGACAAGCCGGCTGGTGTCGTCGTAGACACGCACGTGGGGCGGGTCAGCCGACGGCTTGGCCTCACTCGTCTCTCGGATCCGGTGAAGGTGGAGCGGGTGCTGATGAAGCTATTCCCGCAAAAAAATTGGACTCTGCTGTCTCATCTGTTGATATTTCACGGACGCCGCGTCTGTCTGGCCCGACGCCCGAGGTGCGCAGAGTGCGTGCTGAATGACCTATGTCCATCGAGTGAAGTGTGAAGCAAGCAACATTTGAGACAAACAAGGGAACGATGGTCGCCGAGTTGTATCCCGGTGACGCCCCCAAGACGGTCGAGAACTTCGAGAAGCTCGCGAATGAAGGCTTTTACGACGGGGTGAAGTTTCACCGCGTGATTCCGGAGTTCGTGGTGCAGGGTGGAGACCCGCTGTCGCGCGACCTTCCGGCCGGCAGCCCGCGCATCGGAACCGGCGGTCCCGGCTACACCATCAAGTGCGAGACCAAGGGCAATCAGCGTACGCACGAGTTTGGTGCGCTGTCCATGGCGCATGCCGGGAAGGATACTGGCGGCAGCCAGTTCTTCATCGTCCTGGACGAGAAGAACACCAAGCACCTGAACGGCGTGCACACAGTGTTCGGCAAGGTGGTCAAGGGCGACGATGTTGTGCGCCAGATCCGGCAGAACGATGTGATGAACAAGGTGCGCGTTACCGACACAGCCACAGCCACGGAGTAGATACGATGGAAACGAAGCAGCATGGTACGGACTTCCCCGCGGCGCTCACCGGGCTGATCGTCGGCGGATGCTTTGTGTTCGCTATCCTCTTCGGCATCGTGATTATCACGAACAATCACTACGCGAGCGAGAAGCCCGCAGCCGCGGCGACCAAGTAGCCATCGCGTTGCCCGCATGGGATCGGGGTACCAATCCCGTGCGGGCCTGCGCCGCAGCGCGCTCCTGCGCTGCCACTGTCGCGCGCGATGACTGAGCTGTCTCTCCAGGCGACGGACCTCGTCCGCAACTTCGGCACACGTCGCGCCGTGAACGGTGTGTCGCTCACGCTCGTGGCGGGTGATTGCCTTGCGCTGTTCGGCCCGAACGGCGCCGGAAAGACGACGCTCCTGCGGATGCTCGGTGGTCTGTTGCGTCCGAGTTCAGGGAGCGCAGCGATCGAGGGAATTCCACTACCCGGAAGTGCTGACGTGCGTGCCCGCGTGGGCCTGGTATCGCACCAGACCATGCTGTACGATGCTCTGACAGCGCGCGAGAACGTGGAATTCTCTGCACGCATGTACGGCGTGCACGACGCGCGCGCGGCGGCTGACGAAGTGCTGGCGCGGCTCGGCGCCGCGTCGTTCGCGGATGTCCGCGTGCGATCGTTGAGTCGTGGCATGCAGCAGCGGGTATCTGTCGCTCGCGCGATAGTGCACGGTCCGTCGGTCCTCCTGGCCGACGAGCCGTTCACGGGCCTGGATGCCGCCGGCGCCTCGGCGCTCACCGGCATGCTGGCCGGTTTACGCGATTCCGGCGCGACGATAATCATCGTCACCCACAACCTGGACGAAGCGCTCGCACTCTGCACCGCCGCGGCCATAATGCGCGAGGGGAGATTCGTGCGGCTCGACCGTGCGCCGATTCCTGCACGCGAGGAATACACCGCGCTCTACCGTGAGCTCTCGGTCGATGCCGCCTAGTACGCACGTGGCGCAGGTTCACCGTCGCGCACCAGGGTTTGTGAGGTCGACCCTGGCCATCGCGCGCAAGGACACTCTCATCGAGCTGCGATCGCGCAGCGTGATTCTGTCTGCGCTCGCATTCGCGGTTCTCGCGATCACGATATTCTTTTTCGCCTGGGATCCTACGGCGGTCGCGTCGATCGATCTTGCGCCGGGCGTGCTCTGGGTGATCTTCACCTTTTCCGGGCTGCTGGGACTGCACCGTTCATTCGGCGTGGAGCAGCCGACCCGGGCGATGGACGCCTTGTTGGCGGCGCCGGTGGATCGCGAAGCGATCTACCTGGGCAAGCTGATCGCGAATCTCGCGTTTGTCATTGTGGTTCAGGCCATTTCGCTGCCTGCGGTTGCGCTACTATATAATGTGCCGATAGGCGGATACGTGTGGCCGTTGATCGGAGTGGTGCTGTTGGCATCCGTGGGTCTGGTCGCGGTGGGGACGCTGTTTTCCTCCATGGCGGTCAGTACCCGGCTCGCCGAGCTGCTCCTGCCACTGCTGGCGCTTCCGTTTTTCGTTCCTGTGATTCTTCCCGCCGCGCAGGCCACCGCGCGGCTCATGAACGGGCGCGCGGTGTCGGAAGTGTCGGGTTACCTGTCGATCCTGGCTGCATTCGACGTCGTGTTCCTGGTTGTCTGTACACTGCTATATCCATATACGTTGGAACAATGAAGTTCTCAAAACTTGGAGTTGTGGCGGTCCTCGCGGTGATCGGCGTGTACATCCGGGCGATCTACTTCACGCCATTCGACGCGTTGCAGGGTCCGGCGCAGAAGATCCTCTACGTTCACGCGCCATCGGCGTGGGTTGGACTGTATCTGGCGTTCGGGCTCGTGTTCATCACGAGCGTGCTGTACCTCTGGCTCAAGGATCCCAAGCTCGATCGTGTCGCATCGAGCTCCGCCGAAGTGGGATTCGTCTTCACGTCGGTGGTGCTCATCACCGGTCCGCTCTGGGCGAAACCGATATGGGGAGCGTACTGGACTTGGGACGCGCGCCTCACGCTGACGCTGTTTCTCTGGTTCATCTACGCTGGCTACATAATTCTACGCGGGGCGATCGATGACTTCGAGATGCGCGCGCGATTTTCGGCTGTGCTGGGGATACTCGGCGCGCTGCTTGTTCCGTTCATACATCTGAGCGTGTACTTCTTCC
>DATNCZ010000254.1:0-9339 GCA_035553335.1 Gemmatimonadaceae bacterium | reverse complement strand
CCGACGAAAGAGGCCGGGACGATCGGATGGATCTCCCCCAGCCACTGCGGACTCAATCAGGGCCCGGTCGTCCTGATGATCGAGAACCATCGCACGGAGCTGATCTGGAAGCTGATGCGCAACTGCTCGTACATCGTCACCGGATTGCGCCGCGCGAAGTTCGCGGGCGGGTGGTTGCAGGGTTAGCGGGGGGACGGGAAACGGATACCTCGGATCGAACCAGTCGCGAAGTACGGCGACAGAGACTTGGGATATCGGGTTCGATGATCGACAGAAGTGCGCGCGGCATCGGCATGCCCATCATTCGCGCATCGGCTTCACACCCTCGGGTGCGCGCGGATATCCGACAATGTCGACTTGCCATCCGCGCTTGCGCAGACGATTGGCGACCATCGTCAACTGCGCCGGCTCCGCGATCGCGCTCGAATACGCCCAGCGAAGTGACGGCGAGTACAGAAGCAGAGCACCCTGCAGATTCGGAACGTCAATTGGTTCAACCCAGAGGGAATCACGAGCCGCACCCGGAAACTCGATCCACTGACCCCGAGCGACAACGTGAAGCGTGCTCAGCGGCGCGCCATAGTTCTTGAGCGACGCGGAATCGCCCTTCGCGCCAGGCTGTGCCACGTAAATCGGCAGTCCGTTCCTGGACACCCACGACGCCCCGCCGGACGGAAACGCTGTCCCCATTATCGCCCCGATCACTTTGCTGCCAGCGTCGTTCGAAGCCAGCCAGCTCGCAGCGCGTGCGGCGTTCAAGGGCAGGTTTCCCGGTTCCAGAAGCACCCAGCCTTTGCCGACCTTTACAGCTGCGGTCGGGCCACCTGGCGCCTGGAATAGCGCGATCATTCGATCGGGCGCAAGGCGCGCGTTGGTGAGAGGCAGGTCGGCCATCGGATGACGTGCGTGCGCCAGATACTCCGATCGTACGGAGTCGCTCAGTACGAGTGAATCAGCTGGAAGAGCAGGATTGAACGCTGCCGACAGCACGGTCATGCGCTTGTACGGTCTTCCCACTCTTGCAATATCCCATTGCGCGGGAGTCCGCACGTGTGACGCGGCGTCTGTGCGCCACTGAGAGTACCACACCTCGACAGTCATCGGTCCCCACGGAGCGAGCCCGAAGTCGTTTGACTCGTCGGCGTGATAGCGTGCCATTGTGAGAAAGCCGTCGCTACGACGGAAGAATGCCGTCGTGGGGAATCCGTCGATCGTTGCCGAAACAGCTGCCTCCTGGATTCCGCCTATAACGGTGTCGCCGCGCGAGCGTAGATCCGGAGCGCTGCGAAGTAGCAGCAGCAGCCGGTCAGGCGTAAAAGCGAACAGCTCGCGCCGTTCATCGACGTATGCAACGTTGAGTGCAGTCCAGTGGTCGACGGTCCTGCCTGCATTGGCGACGCTTGGAAGTGGCGTCGTGCTGTAGCGAGCCGCCACCGTGTCGATCACGAGATCGGTGACCTCGGTCCACACAGGTCCGGCGAATCTCCGCACATTGCGCCACGTGCGCGTCGTGTAGTCACGCATGTCGCTGTTCAGCTCGTAGCTCGGAGCGTCCTCGAACGGTCGTGGAGCGAAATTCGTCGACAGCCACTGCGTGACCATTGAATAACGCGCCGTCCGAATGCCGCGAAGCGCATCCAGACCACCCATCTGCGCGATCGCCGAGTCGACAGTCGCCATGGCCCGCAAGTCAGTCCGTGCGGCGACTGGCGTGGTCCTCTGAACGACTGGACGCTCAGTCGCGACAAGAGACAACAACAATGCAATGGTCCAGAACATCGTGACGGGAGTTCAGGTAATCGAGCGGGACATTCAGCAGTTGCGAGGAAGCTAGAATCGCGGTCGTCCGAATAACAACGGACGAGCAGCGAACGGTAGCGATCCTACAGCAAGCGGTCGTTTGACTTCGGCTTGCGCGCCAGGTCCTTACGGCGGTCCGCAACTGAGTCAGCGACCACGGTCGCGGTTGCGTCGAGCTGCCGGTGGAGACGGGAGATGATGAATGGGGGATTACGCACTTCGCCTCTCGCGGAGCCGCTCCGGTCGTGCAGAGATCAGTCGTACCGCTGACGGACCGGAACCGTCCGCTCGCTGCAAAATATGAATCTGTCGCGCGGCGGGACGTTAGCATGCGAGACGACAGAACACCGCGGGCTCCTGGAACGATCATCAGGAGTAACGCACGCACAACGCAAACCAGTACCTCTCGCGAACATGACTCCTCGCACCATCACGAGCGCACTGCTGCCGATGCTGCTTACGTTATCGAGCACTGCCGTCGCCGCACAGGCAACTCCGCCCCGTATATTTGCGCCCGGCGTGATCTCGGGTCCGGCGAACGACCTGTCCCCTGCCTTCACCCCCGACGGCAAGACGGTTTTCTTCACGCGGTCCAACTCGAGTCAATCGACGATCCTCGTTTCACATCTGTCCGGCGGGACGTGGTCGAAACCGCGGATCGCTCCGTTTTCCGGAGAGTGGCTCGATCTTGAACCGACGATGGCTCCGGACGGATCCTACCTGATCTTCATCTCGAGCCGGCCCACAGCGACGGGCGGAAAGCCGATCGATGGGTTTTACAACGGCGCCGCACAACCAGGCAGAGGCGGAAACCTCTGGCGCGTCGATCGCACGCCGAGCGGCTGGGGTGAGCCGCATCGCCTGCCGAACGTAGTCAACAGCAATACATCGATCTACTCGCCAAGCATCGCGGCAGACGGAAGCATCTACTTCATGCAACCAACGGGTGCAAAGACCAGGTTTCACCTCTTTCGCGCGCAGTTCTCGCACGGCGATTTCGAGGCTCCGGTGGAATTACCCGTGAGCGCCGGTGAGGACATCGGCGACTTCGATCCCGCCGTGGCGCCCGACGAGTCATTCATGGTTTTCTCGTCCACGCGCATTGCCGGCAAGGGCACATCACTCTTCATCACGTTTCACAGGAACGGCGCCTGGAGCACGCCTGAGTACATGGGCGACACCGTTAGTATTCCCGGCGCAGGCAGCATCGAGGCGCGCCTGGGCGGACCAGGTCATCGCACGCTCTACTTCTCCAACCGCTACGTCGAGCCAGCGACACCTCCCCAGAGCCGGGCATCGAGTGCCAGAGGGCTCGATCGCATGGCCGAATGGAACGACGGCCTCGCGAACATCTGGCAGGTGTCGCTCACTCCCTGGCTCGACAAGTGACGAGACGTAACGCGCGAATTCGGCCTGTAGCTGATTGCTGCGGCGGCGCCTGTCGACAATCACGAGACCGACGGCTCGCGACCCGGGACTAACCGCCTGCCGAACCGATCTTGTGAACCGGGTGCACGGATGTTAGCGTCGCGGTGATGCAAGTCATCGTTCCGAACGCCACGGCGGAAAGCGGCTCGCGCCGGCGGGTGCCGTTCGATGTGATTCTCGTCGCGGTGTGGGCGATACCAGCCGCGCTTGCGGTCATCGAGACCTACACGTTCGCGCGAACGAGCGGGAGACCGTTTTCGATCGAGTCCATCATGCTGCGGGAGACCGCAACGTGGGCCGCCTACGGCGTGCTGGCCCCGCTGGTATTCCGGCTCGCAAACCGGTTTCCGCTCCGCGCCCCGTCGGTGCGCCGGAACCTCGCACTGCACGTCTGCGGAGCCATCCTCGCCGGCTCGGCAGCAGCAGCGGCAGATACCGCCGCGACCCAATTGACCCGCAATGCTACCGACTCCGCTCAACTGTTGACGATGAGCGTTGAGCGAATGTTCCTGTCATGGTGGCTCGGCGGCCTTGCCGTTGCCTTTCTGTCGTATTTTGCGGTTGTCGGCGTCGCCCACGCCATGAGCTATTTCCGCGAAGCCCAACAGCGCCGGGAGGATGCGCTCCGCCTCGAAGGCCAGCTCGCCGATGCGCGGCTCGCCGCTCTGCAAGGACGTCTGCATCCGCACTTTCTCTACAACACTTTGAATGCAATAACCGTCCTCGTCCGCGATGGCGACATCACCCGATCGACGCGGATGCTGGAGCTTCTCAGCACCATGCTGCGCCGCGTGCTCGACGGATCACTTCCACAGATCGTTCCGCTGAGTACCGAGCTCGCGCTGCTGCGCCAGTACCTGGAGATAGAAGAAGTGCGCTTCTCCGACAGGCTGACGGTCACACTCGACGTCGATCCGCGTGCCCGTCAAGCCGGAGTGCCAACGCTCGTGACTCAGCCACTCGCCGAGAACGTGATCCGGCATGCAGTGGCGAATACCTTGCGCCATGTCACGCTCAGCATCGACGCACACGTCGTCAGCAATCCGGAAGGGCACGACACGCTCGAGCTGACAGTGTCGGATGACGGTCCCGGGCTCACAGCGGGCTGGGAACGACGTCGCATCGAGCACACGGGACTTTCGGCGACCGCGCTGCGCATCACGACGCTCTACGGCTCTGATGGTTTGCTTGACATACACCCGCGAGCTGACGGTGGAACCGTTACCACTGTGCGCATCCCGTACGTGAAGCTCCCCGAACGTCGTGACGACGAGTGGGCTGCAGTCGATGACGATCTGACACGGCAGGCGGTTTGATGCGCGTCGTGATAGTCGATGACGAGCCGCTCGCAAGACGCGGCATTCGTCAGTTGCTGGCCGACCATCCCGATGCGGAAATCGTAGCCGAATGTCCAAGCGGAGCGGTAGCTCTTGCGGCCGTGCAGACGCTCTCGCCCGATCTGTTATTCCTCGACGTACAGATGCCGGAAATGGATGGATTCGAAGTAGTTCGACGAATGGGAGTCGAGCGAATTCCATCGGTCGTGTTCGTGACCGCATACGATGAGTTTGCCGTGAACGCGTTCGAGGCGTCTGCAGTCGATTACCTCATGAAGCCGGTTGGACCGGAGCGGTTCTCCGCCGCAATGCGTCGCGTGCGCGAGCGCCAGACCGAAACCGCTGCCCTCGCCCGCGTTGCGGAGCTGCAAGCCTTGTTGACGCAGGTGGGTCCCGCAATGAAACAACCGCTGCTCGTCACTACGGCGAAGGGCACGATACGTATCGATCCTGATGAAATCGACTGGATCGGCGCTGATGATTATTACGCCGTTCTGCACGTTGGGGCGAAGCATTATCTGCTTCGCGAATCGCTCGCGTCGCTGGAGGACCGTCTGCCAGCCGGTCGCTTCGTGCGCGTCCATCGCTCCGCGATAGTGAATTGCAGCAGAGTTGCGGAGATTCGCCGAGGAGTGGTCGTCCTGCGCAATGGCATCACTCTGGCTACGAGCAGGCGCCGGCGTGCGGCGGTACGAGCTGCGTTGGGTGAGACGTCCGCCGCCTGACGCTCAAAAGCGCCGATCCAACCGCTCGCTGAATCCGAGCTACCGCCCGCTGCAAGCTCTGGATTTGCAGTCGCAATGAGTGTTACCGGGATGCTAAGCTGAAGCTTGCGGCGTAAGCCTGCTCGCCATTCACATCAAACATCTCAGGGAGCTTCGGTGCGCTACTCTTCCGGCACTTCATTCCGCGGTGCAACGCGGAACATGATTCCGCTGTTCGCCACACTCACCATCGCCGCGGCGACGCATGCCGTCGCACAATCGACCCACGCGACGCCGATCGGCTCCGGTGCGCGTGCCAGCACCGCGCTGGTGCCCGGATCAAAGGATCTGACGACGGCACATTTTCGCGACACCACGACGTCCTTCCGCTTCATACAGAACAGACTGCCGAACGGAGATTCGGTCGATATCGTTCGCGGTGTGGGGCACGAACAGGTCCGGCACGTGACGTATCAGGGACGGCCCGCCATGCTGTTCGTCAAGACGGTGGACCTCAACGGGCGCATGTATGTGGACAGCTCAACCGTCCTCCTCGACGGCCTTGCGCCAGTATCGGAGGTCTCGATCCTGGACTCGCGACGCACGACGTACTCATACGATGGCGCCAGAGTGCATCGGTCGGTCACCCAGCCGGATTCCGCAACAAGGACCACGGATCATGATTTCCAGGTTCCGATGTTCCATTTCGAAGGGCTCGACGCCGTGATTCGCTCGATACCATTGCGTCCTGATTATCACACGATCGTCCGTCTCTACTCCGAAGGCGACGACGGGATCGAAATGGATACAATAACCGTCCAGAAGCGTGACGGCGCCGGCGTATGGGACGTGCGCTTCGCTGATCCGGTGATCATTGCCCATTATGGAATCGACGGTGCCACACGCAGAATCGTACACTACGACATCGCGCGCCATGCCGATCGCGCACACTTCAATTACGTGTTCGATCGGTAGCCACCTTGAAGCACGCGGTTGAATGCACTGGACATCCGCGCCCCGGCGTGCACGCGTCGCTAACTTTAGGTCGTGCCCGAAACCCCACGCGCCATGAATCTCGCCGACCGTCTCCGCGATGCTGCCGAGCTGCTCGAATCGATAGCCAGCGACCGATCGCTGCTTGCCGGTTTGCCGGACGAAGACCGAACCCGGCTGCTGCAGGCCGCCGGTCGCGTCTCACGCCCCGATGCAATCGACCGCCGCCGCCTCGTCCAGGCCACCAAGCGCGAGCGCAGGATCGCCAAGGCAAATCGTGCGGAGACTGTGCTCTCCAATACCGGCATCCGCAAGCTCCGCCGTGAAACTGTTTTCATGACACCCAACGTCTTTCCGCCGGCGCAGTTCGAGCAACGTGAGGTCGAAGACGATGCGGATTTTCGCGAAGCCGTCGAGCCGCAGAATTGCTACATCTGCAAGAAGGATTTCTCGACGCTTCATCATTTCTACGATCAGCTCTGCCCATCGTGCGCCGCGCTGAATTTCGCGAAGCGTACGGAGTCCGCCGACCTGCGCGGCCGCGTTGCGCTGCTCACGGGTGGACGAGTCAAGATCGGATATCAAGCCGGCATCAAGCTGCTGCGCGCGGGTGCACACCTCATAGTCACGACGCGCTTCCCACGCGACTCGGCGTCGCGCTACGCGCAGGAGCCTGACTTCGCGACGTGGAGCGACCGGCTCACCATCTACGGACTCGATCTGCGTCACACGCCGAGTGTCGAGGCGTTCTGCGCCGAGATGCTGCGCACGCGCGATCGTCTGGACTTCATAATCAACAACGCCTGCCAGACTGTTCGTCGCCCGCCAGCCTTCTACGAACACATGATGGAAGGCGAAACCGCAGCGCTTCACACCTTGCCGGAAGAATCCCGCAAGCTGCTCGGAGAATACGAAGGTCTGCGCGGATATCACATGCTTCCCGAGGGCGAGTCGGGCGCCACCGCACCGGCCGTAATCGGTGCGCGCACCTCCGAGATCGCCGGCCTGACGCATGCTGCCGAGCTGTCGCAGGTCAGACTTCTCCCCGACGAGCAGACGGCTCAGCGCGCGCTCTTCCCCGAGGGAAAGCTGGACCAGGACATGCAGCAGATCGATCTCCGCGAGCGCAACTCGTGGCGCATGTTGATGGCCGAAGTACCGTCCGTCGAATTGCTCGAAGTCCATCTCGTCAACGCGGTCGCGCCGTTCATCATCAACGCGCGGCTCAAGCAGCTTATGATGCGGACACCGGAGCGCGACAAGCACATCGTCAACGTGTCGGCAGTCGAGGGACAGTTTTACAGAACGTTCAAGACGACGCGCCATCCGCACACCAACATGGCGAAGGCCGCGCTCAACATGATGACGCGCACCGCAGCGGCAGATTATCACCGTGACGGCATTCACATGAATGCGGTCGACACCGGCTGGGTGACCGACGAGGATCCAGCCGACATCGCCGCACGAAAGACCGCGGAGCACGGGTTTCATCCACCGCTGGATATCGTGGACGGCGCCGCGCGCATCGTCGATCCGATCATCGCCGGCATCAACACCGGGGAGCACGTGTGGGGCAAATTCCTCAAGGATTACGTGCCGACGGACTGGTGACGCCCCGCGCGTACTGACCGTGCGCCAGACGCTGCGCTAGCCATCGCGATCGGCGACGCGTACTTTTTTGCGAGAGTACCCCTCCCAACTTGACGATGAATCTCTCGCATCGCACCACGCTCGCGGCTCTCGCGTGTATACTTGTCGCGCACGGCCTGCTCTCCTCGCAAGCCGCCGCGCAATCCTCGACTCTCCCCAGCGAGACGCCGGCGCGGTTCAGTCCCGCAACGTCGTCGTTCGATTACGTGCGACGCGAGGTCATGATCCCCATGCGCGACGGCGTGAAGCTGCACACCGTCATCCTGGTCCCGAAAGGCGCCCACCGCGCGCCGATTCTCCTGACCCGGACGCCCTACGACGCCAGCGCCACCACCACGTACGCCGCAAGCGCGCATCTCGCCTCCAACCTCGCCGGCTACGACAACGCGCTCGACGTCATAATTCCCGGCGGCTACATCCGCGTCGTGCAGGATGTCCGCGGCAAGTATGGCTCCGAAGGCGACTTCGTCATGAACCGGCCACTCATCGGTCCGCTCAATCCAACGAAGGTCGATGAATCGACCGACACCTACGACACCATCGACTGGCTCGTCAAGAACATTCCCGAGACCAACGGCAAGGTCGGCGTGCTGGGCATCTCCTACGATGGATTCGAGCCCCTGATGGCGCTCGTCAATCCGCATCCGGCTCTCAAGGTCTCCGTTCCGATGAACCCCATGGTCGACGGCTGGATGGGCGACGACTGGTTCCACAACGGCGCCTTCCGCGAACAGAACATGCCCTACGTGCTCGAACAGGAAGCCACCCGCGACAACTCGGCGAAATGGTGGACCGATCACTTCGACGACTACGACCTCTACCTCGACGGCGGCTCCGCCGGCGCGCTCGGCAAGGAGCACGGCCTGGAGCAGGTCGGCTTCTGGAATAAAATCCTGGCCCACCCGAGCTACGATTCGTGGTGGAGTCAGCAGGCCATGGACAAGGTCCTCGCCGCACAGCCACTCAAGGTGCCCGTGATGCTAGTCCACAGCCTCTGGGATCAGGAAGACATCTACGGTGCGATAGCTGTCTACAAGGCCATCAAGCCGAAAGACGTCAACAACGACAAGGTGTTCCTCGTCATGGGCCCATGGCACCACGGCCAGGAAATCGAGGACGGCAGCTCACTTGGCGCCATCAAATTCAACAGCAACACATCGCTCTACTTCCAGCAGCACATCCTCGGGCCGTTCCTCGCTCACTACCTGAAGGACGACGCACCCGCGGATAGCGTGGCACCAGTCAACGCATTCGAGACCGGAACCAACACGTGGGAACGTCTCGCTTCGTGGCCATCGGGCTGCGCCACCGGATGCAGCATTCATCCGACGCCGCTCTATCTGGAGCCAGGCTTCAAGGCAGCGTTCTCGGCGCCTGCATCCGGCAGCGTGGCGTTCGACGAATACACGTCCGATCCGGCAAAGCCG
>DATNCZ010000253.1:0-15722 GCA_035553335.1 Gemmatimonadaceae bacterium | reverse complement strand
CTGCTCTATTCGCCCGCCGGAAACGTGAAGTCCTTCGTCGACAGCAAGCAGATGAAGCCGGTGATCTTCTTCAACGGCGCGCGTCTTCCGGAGTTTCCGCAGACGCCGACGTCGAAGGAGGTCGGCTTGGATATCACGCTGCCGCAGCGACGGGCAATTATCGTCAAGGCCGGCACCGATCCGGCGAAGGTCGCGTTGCTGTCGCAAGCCGTGGCGCGCGCCGTCGCGACACCGGAGTACAAGGCGTTCCTGAGGGATTCGCTGGCGCTGCAGGACAGCTATTTGCCGACGAAGGAAACGCTCGCCGTGATGCAGAGCGACTTGAAAGACATGAAGAAGATCGTCCAGTCGACCGCGAACAAATAAGCGTAGCTGCGACTTGCGAGACAAGTGCGAATTGCGCTGGCCGAGACCCTCGGATTGTCGGTGAGACAGGGACCTCTTCACTCGAGAACGCGAAGCAGGTCGGCGAGGCTCCGCATTTCGTAGTCCGCTTTCACGTCGGGTTGCAGCATCGGCTCGCCGTTGCGGTTGGACCATGCGCACTGCAGGCCCGCGAGCTTGGCCCCCGCCACGTCGTTGGCCGATCCAGCGACATGGAGCACCTGCTCGCGCGCGACACCGAGCCTTTCGAGCGGCAGCGCGTAGATGGCGGGATGAGGTTTGTAGACGCCCGCGTGGTCGGAGGCGAGCACATGGTCGAACATCACGTCGAAGCACCGCATGCCTGCACGCAGCATTGTCTCGTCTCCGTTCGATAATACCCCCAGTACGTATCCGCGGGCCCGCAGATCCGCGAGCGTCGAGTTCGCTTCCGGCCAGGGAGAGAGGCCGTCCCACGCGCTCACCAGGTCATCGACGCATGTCTTCGACAAGGAGTGACCGGCCTTCGCAAACGTATAGATCAGCGCGCGACGCGTGAGCTCCCGGAAGGGAACGCGACCGCGTTGCAGCGAGTTCGATAGCAGCGCGCCTTCCAGTTGCTTCGCGCGCCATGCGCGCAGGAGCTGAACGGGGTCAGCGGACGGCTCGCACACTTGCCTCACCGCAGGCAGGAGGCTGCTCTCGTAGTCGACGAGGGCGGTGTAGAAGTCGAACGTGACGAGGCGCGCGGGAATCACACTTTGTAATCGAATTTGGGCGGGCGCTTCTCCTTGAGCGAAGCCAACCCTTCCCGGACCTCGGGACCGTTGAAGCTCAGCAATTCGAGCGCGGCTGAATTGTCGAATATCGGCCCAGCCAGGCGCAGCCAGTTGTTCATCGCATATTTGCTCCAGCGGATGGGACGTTGCGCACCCGTCGCCAAGCGTGCCGCGACTTCCTCGGACTTGGCGGTGAGCGCCTCATCCGCGACACACAGCGACACGAGACCGATACGCTCGGCTTCCTCGCCCGTCACCGGTTCGCAGGTGAGCACGTGGTATTTCGCCTTCGCCATACCGCACAGCAGGGGCCAGATCATCGCCGCGTGGTCGCCCGCAGCGAGACCCAGTCGGGTGTGACCGTCAATCAGGCGCGCCGATCTTGCGGCGATGGAGATGTCCGCCATCAAGGCGGCAGCAAGGCCCGCGCCGACGGCCGCGCCGTGAATCGCCGAGACGATGGGCTTGGAACAATTGACGATGTTGTAGCAGAGCTCGCGAAATTCGCGCAGCGCCTCGGTCTGTCGCTGGTAATCCTGCGTCAGCCCCTCGACCATGGTGAAATCGCCGCCTGCGCAGAAGGCTTTTCCCGCGCCGCGAATGATGGCGACATTGGTGTCGGGATCCTGGTCCACGCCGAGCCAGACGCGCGTCAACTCTCCGTGCGCCTCCCAAGGCAACGCGTTGAGCTTTTCGGGCCGGTTGATCGTGATGCGGAGCACGCGATCAGAGGGACGATCGAAGGCGAGGTATTTGAATGCGTCGTAGCGATCCGTCATGAGGTTTTCCGTTTGAATTGAGGAACGGAACTCGGTGTCGAAGAAAGCGAGCCAGCGAGGTCTGCGGCGGACGTCTCGGGAAGCGCCATGATCAGCGCCGCCAGCCGTTGCGCGCCTCCGTCGCCCATCGCGCTCACCGTGTTGCTCGCGAATTTCGCTCGAACATCTTCCATCGAAAGCGGATTGTCCGGATGTCCTGCGTTGACGTCGAGGCGCTCGACGAGTCGCCGCCCGTCGGTCAGCGTGGCCTCGACCCATCCGGGGAACGTCTTCGGGAACGGTGTTTCATCCGGCGAAGCGATTCGATACGTGACGCGGGCGGCGATGTCCAGCAGCTCCTGGCGCGCCAGGTTCTCGTCCTCGAACGTATGGTGGCCGATGATGCCGTCCACGAGCTTCGCGGCGAGCAGGAACGGCAGGCTGAACTTCGCGGCGTAGGTCGTCTCGGGCTTGAGCTTGCCGGCACGCGGCTCGCAAATGAGCGCGACTTCCGTCTGCGGCACGACGCATTCGAGCGATACGACGTTCGATGCTTTCAATCCGCGGTTCGCCAGCGTTCCGACGCAGTCGATGAATGCGTGCGCGAAGTGACAGCACGGGTAGGGCTTGATCGAGACTTGCGTGGTCTCCCATCGCGTGCCGAGACCCGAGGCGAGCGCGTCGACGTCAGCGTCGTCGCGCTCGCCGTAGGTGCGAAGCAATCCGTCGCGTCCCTCGAAGACCATCATCGGACCGGTCATTCCCGCCCGTGCCATCGTTGCCGCAATTATGCCGGCGTGCGCGCTCCATCCGGTATGCACGCACTTGGCGGACGAGCTGTTCGAAAGATACTCGTTGATGCCGGACGCCTGACTTCCCGCGAGCCCCAGCGCGTGCGCCGTCCGCTCCGGCGACAACCCCAGCAATCGTGCGGCCGCCGCGGAGGCACCGAACACGCCGGCGATCGAGGTCGTGTGGAATCCGCGCGCGTGGAAGGTGCCGCGCGACGCGAGGCCCACGCGCGCCGCCACCTCCCAACCGGCGACGAATGCGGCGATGAGATCGGCGCCACTCGCCTTCTGCTGCTCGCCGAGAGCCAGCACGACGGGCGCGATGATCGCGCTCCCGTGGACGATCGCGTCGGTGTGCGTGTCGTCGAATTCGAGTACGTGACAAGCGACGCCGTTGACGAGCGCTGCGTAGTTGGTAGAGAGCCCGCGATCCGATCCCCACACGGCAACCGCTCCCGTCGCGCCATCGACGGCGTCCATCGCCCGAAGTGAGCTCACGGCATTCGGATGCGCACGACCGCGGATCGCGACGCCGACCGTATCGAGCAGGTGTCGCCGCGCGGCGTCGATCACGTCCGCGGGAAGCGCCTCGAAGCGCAGAGCCGCGGCGAACCCGGCGAGCTTCAGCGCGGCTGCGTCGGCCATTTGGCGGCGTCGTCGGGTTCTATGAAGCGTCGGATCTTCAGCTTCCCTGCAGGTCGTGGGCCGAGGAGAAGAAGAGGTCTTTCCAGGACGCGGCCTTGTTCTTGACGCGCCCGGTGCGATGCAGAAACTCGGCAACGGGAAAAATGGCGCTGGGCGCCAGCCGGAAAGCGATCTTCGGGTTAGTGATCATCGCGACAAGATCCTCCACGGTCGTTTTTTCCTTGGTCACGGCGAGATAGATTTCCGCAGCGCGCTTAGGGTCGGCCTTGATCAGCTCGTCGGCTTCCTCCATTGCCGCCACGACGCTCGCGTTCACTTTCGGATTCTCGTCGTGAAATTTCTGAGTGCAGTAGAGCACGATGAGCGTCGCCGGACCGCCGTAGACATCATAGCTGTCGAGGACTCGATGAATCGCGGGATTCTTCAGCTCGATGAAGTCATAGGGCGCAGCCGTGAAATGCGCGTCGATCTCGCCCTGTCCCGAGAGCATGGTGGCAGCCCCATCGGGGTGGCGCATCGAAACGGTGAGCTTGTCCAACCGCTCGAACTGCGCGTCTCCCCAAAGTTTTGCCGCCGCCATCTGCAGCGTAACTGCCTGCATGGACGTCTTCACGGCGGGTAGCGCGATCTTGTCCTTGTCGGTGAAGTCCTTCAGCGATTTGACCTCAGGATTGCGCGTCAGCAGCGTCATCGGCACGTCGCTCACCGCCGCGACGGCCTTGACGTCGCCCTTGCCGCCCTTCGACTTGTCCCACAAGACGATCAATGGACCGGTGCCGCCGGCAGAGTATTCGACGGCGCCGGAGAGCAGCGCGTCGTTGACGGACGCGCCTCCCGAAAGCTGCGCCCACGTCACTTTCAGGCCGGGCATGCCGCGGGTCGCCGCCTGCTTCTCGATCAGCTTCTCGTGTTCCATCACGACCAGCGGCAGGTAATGAATTCCGAACTGGCGCACCAGCCGCACTTCGTCGACTTCCGCGACTGCGGGTGTGCACAGTACGACGGCGAGCATCGCGACAAGCGCGATCCAAAGGGTGCCGCCGCGTCCCGTTGCGATTTTGCGCCGCAGGCCTGTCCCGAGGCGCCGTCCCAAGGGACTGACCCGCCTGCTCGGGGGGCGGCGAGCGAAGCGAGCGTGGGGGCTGTTCATCCTTTCCTCCGTTCGGGTACGGGTTGCGCCTGACGATCTTTGCCGGAATCACTTGTCGGACGGAATCTGGGCTTGCGTTTTTCACGAAACGCCTGCACGCCCTCGTCGCGCTCGCCGCTCGCAATCGCGAGCGCAAATAGCTTGTTCTCGTAGTCGAGGCCGCTCGCGAGATTCGTGTCGGCGCTGCGCAACACGGCGTCGCGCGCGAGCATCAGGGATACGGGCCCCTTGGCTTGCCAGCGCCGACAGATGTCGAACGCCTGATCGATGAGTTCCATGGCCGGACATACTCGATTGACGAGCCCGATGCGCCAGGCCTCGGCGGCATCGACAGGCTCGCCGAGGGTGACGAGTTCCATCGCTCGACCGAGGCCTACGAGGCGCGCGAGACGCTGCGTCCCTCCGCTGCCGGGAATGACGCCGAGGTTGATTTCCGGCAGCCCGAGCTTCGCGTTGTCGGCGGCGATTCGGAGCGTGCAAGCTAGCGCGACCTCGAGACCCGCGCCAAGGCAATAGCCGTTGATGGCAGCGATGGTCGGCAACCGCAGCGACTCGAGCAGGCGGGGAAGCTCGCGACGAAGCTGCGCGGGCGTCGAAAACTCGCCCGACGTTGTGCGCTTCGCGACTTCGTCGATGTCGGCGCCTGCTGAAAACGCCTTGTCACCATCGCCCGTGATGACGATTGCATCCGCCTCGCCCGCTTGCTCCAGGCCGCGGAGTGCCGCGATGCACTGCTCGCGCATCGCGAGGCTCATTGCATTACGTCGCGCGGGGTCGGAAAGGCGAATGATCGCGATGCGATTTTCGATGTCGAGCTTGATGCGATCGAAGGAGGGCTCAGGCATGGGCTGCCTCGACAAGAGCTGATTTGACGGTTTTCCCGCCCGCATTCTTGGGAAGGGCCGCGCAGAATTCGACGCTGCGCGGTTTCTTGTAATCGGCAAGGTGCTCGGTGCAGTGCCGCTGCACGGCGGCGAGATCGAGCGCTTCCCCCTTGCGTACGACCAGATACGCCCTCACGGCCTGGCCCCACTTCGCGTCCGGCACGCCGACGACCGCGGCATCGAGGATCGACGGGTGCATCATCAGCACGCGCTCGATCTCGGCTGGATATATATTGACCCCACCACTGATAATGACATCGCTCATGCGGCCGCTAAGGTACAGGAAACCATCATCGTCGAGATAGCCGAGGTCGCCCGTGCGATACCAACGCCCGCAGAAGGCATTGGCGGTATCGTCGGGGCGGTCGCGATAGGCAATGAACAGCGACGGATTGGCGCACCATACTTCGCCGACGATATTCGGGAGGCACGCAGATCCGGCGGCGTCGGCTACCATGAGCTCCACATTGCGGAATGCCTGTCCCACCGAATCGGGCTTGCGAAGCTGGTCGACAGGGCGCAGCACAGACATGCTGTTCGACTCCGTCGATCCGTAATAATCGTAGAGCTCGCTGGTGATCTTTTCGAGTACGCGCTTCTTCGTGGGTAGCGGCAGTGGGGAGCCGCACGTGACGAGGCGCTTCAGCGATGCGAGCGAGGGCGGGTGCGGCGCCTGGTCCAACGCCTCGACGATCATCGTCAACATCGTCGGCACGGTGAGCGAGGAGCTGATGCGCTCGCGCTCGACGATGGCCATGAATTCGGCGGGATCGAAACGCGGCAGGATGCGAACGGTGGCACCGGCGTACAGATGCATAAGCGTGAACGTGAGGCCCGCGGAGTGTACCTGCGGCATCGTGCCCAGGTAGACGTCGTCCTCGTTCAGGCCGTACTGGATCGTTGCGTTGACGACCCAGATCATCCGCGCGCGATGAGTCGCGAGCGCGCCCCTGGGCTCGCCCGTCGTGCCCGACGTGAACATCAGGCTGAAGCAATCGTCCTCGGCGACCACCGGCAAGGAACCGGGGCCTTCCTCCACCATTTCCTGCAGCGTATCGGTGCCGCGGACCGCGTCGACGATGACCAAGCGCTGCGACTGCCCGAGATCTGCGGCGGCCCTGCGCACCGTTTCCGTCTGCGCCGCGGTGGTGAAGACAATGCTCGCCCGGGCCGTCCGGAGGATGCCTGCGACTTCGAACGCCTTGTAGCGCGGATTGATCGGCGAGAAGACCGCCCCTGAACGGGCAACTGCCAGTACGACGACGATGTATTCGATGCAATTCGGCAGGTACGCGCAGACAACGTCGCCGCGCACGACCCCGCCGCGCAGCAGTGCCGAAGCAAGTGCGTCCGCCATCCGGTCGAGTTCACCGTAAGTGAGCGACCGACTGCCATCGTAGAGCGCGCGCTTGTCCGGCGCGATGCGGGCGAAATGCCGCGTCACCGTGCCAACGGTCAGTTCCGATCCGGTGTAGCTCATTATCGGCGGCGATCCGCTTATACGCGTTTTTCGGCGGCGAGAAGCTCACGCAACTTCGCGATCCCTTCGCGCAACGGAATGTTCACCGGGCAGACTGCGTCGAAATCGACGAGACCATCGCCATGGGCGGTTTCAACCTCGCTTGCGACGGTGGCAAGCCGCGCCCTACCGGTCGCGTCCCGTTCATCGAGGCTCAGCATCAGCACGCGATTCAGCGCCGCCGGGCGAAGATCGTTGGTTCGCGTCGTCGACGATTCGTACGCCGAATAGCAGGCGCCGCATGTGATGCAGCCGTTCTGCCGCTCGATCAGTGCGCGGTGCGCCTCGGTGGGCGGCATGACGCTGATCGTTTTGCGCGTGGCATCGTTGGGCCGAAGTGCTGCGTCCGCTCGTCTGAAGGTGTCGAAGAACGGCGTCATGTCGCAAGTCAGGTCGCGCAACACCGGAAGCGCGCGTAGCGGGGAGACCCGAACGGTGGTGGTGCCGAGCGTACCGATCGCTGTCTGGCAGGAAAGCGCTTCCTTTCCATTGACGACGACAGCGCAGGCGCCGCACATGCCCGCGCGGCAGGAATAGCGAAAGCCGAGCGAAGGATCGAGGCGCTCGCGCACGTACAGCAATGCGTCGAGCACCCGGCTTGCGGCGCCAGGCACGGGAACGTCGAATCGCGACGCGCGGCGTTCGTCGGAACGTGCGATCTCGAGCGTGATGCGAAAGGGCGTGGTATCGAGCATGTCACACGTCCGTCGTCATCGCCACAGCGCCCGGGTGCGGGATCACCGTGTCGCCCGCAAGGTCTACCGGTCGCCGGCGCGTGAACTGGACTGGCTTGCGCTCGCTGGCGATCGAGCCGTCCGCACGGCGCTGCTGAACGACGTTGTAGAGCCCGTCAGGATTCGTCTCGGGGAAATCCTCGCGGTAGTGACTGCCGCGGCTTTCCTCGCGCAACGTCGCAGCGTTGTGAATGAGCCGCGCGACGGCGATCAGGTTCTCGATGTTCATCCGCTCGTGCAGTTCGGCGTGGCCCGCGCGGTCGGCCGGAATGGCGACATTGGCGAGCTTTGCCTCGATGTCGTCCAGTGCGCGCGACGCGTCGGCAAGCGACGTGGCGCTCCGAATGATCCCGAGGTCATCCCACGCGATGCTTCCCAGCTCGCGTCGCAACGCGAATGGATTGGCCTCGCCATCGCGAGGGTCAAAACGCGATGCCGCCAAAACCGCTTCCGGCATTGCCACCGATGTGGTGGCCGACGCGCCGAGATCGCGCACCATCGCGTCGCCCGCGATGCCACCGAACACGATCGACTCCGCGACCCCGTTGCCCCCGAGGCGATTGGCGCCATGCACGCCGCCGGCATCCTCACCTGCGGCGTAGAGGCCCGGAATCGAGGTCCGGCACTCGGTGTCGATGCGCATGCCGCCCATCTGGAAGTGCGCCGTCGGCGTCACCTGCACCGGCTCCTTCGCCATATCGTAACCGACGCTCAGGCAGCGCCTGTACATGCCAGGCGACGATTTCAGCAGGAATTCCTTGCCGAGATGGCGCACATCCAGGAGCACGCCACCCTGCGGTGTGCCGCGACCCGCGCGCAATTCCATGAAGCTCGAGCGCGAGACCCGGTCGCGCGTCGAGCGCTCCATCTTCGCGGGATCGTAGCGCGACATGAAGCGCTCGCCCAGCACATTCAGCAGATGGCCGCCCGCACCCCGCAATCCCTCTTCCAGCACCGTGCCCGTCATCACCGACTCGCCTGCGACGAGGCCCGTCGGATGGAATTGCATCATCTCCATGTCGATGAAGTGCGCACCCGCACGAAATCCCATCGCCAGCCCGTCACCGCTCTTTTCGAGCGACGCCGGCGTAATGCGGTACAGCGGGGCCGCCCCGCCGGTTGCGAGAAGGACTGCCCGTGCGTTCATCGCAACGAGTGTTCCGGTGTTGAGATCGAGCAGCAGTGCGCCGCAGACACGCTCGCGGTGATCGTCCAACAGCAAGTCCACACCGCGTACTTCGTCCAGCACTTCGATATCGCGAACAAGGACCTGCTCCAGCAGGCGGTTCATCAGCTCGATCCCCGTCAGATCCCCACGGTGCACGGTGCGATTGAACGACTGACCGGCCAAGGCACGCTGGTGGATCGTGCCGTCGGTGTTGCGATCGAAGTAGCAGCCAAAGCGATTCTCGAGTTCGACGATACGCTCGGGTGCCTCGATGACGAGCGTCCACGCCAGCTCCTGATCGTTGATCATGCCGCCGCCGCGCAGTGTGTCGTCGTAGTGCTTGGCGAAGGAATCGTCGGGATGCATCACGACGTTGCACCCACCCTGCACCATGCGCGTGCAGCCGCTCTTTCCGAGCAGCCCCTTGCTTGCGACGATGATGCCGAGTCCGCGGTCAGCATCGCGCGCGCGAAGTGCAGCGTAGAGCGCTGCACCACCGCCGCCCAGGATGAGAATGTCGCAAGTCCTATGCTGCATTCCTGTTCACCCTCGTTGCTGCTGGCTGGTATCCGAGATCCGCGGATATCGCGCCCGCGGCCCTCAGCACGTGCGGGACGCACCGATCGATGAGGTCGCGATCCATGCGGAAGGCGGGAATCGCGACGCCACAGGCGCCAATCGCGTTCCTGTTGTGATCGAATATCGGTGCCGCGATGCCGCCCATTTCCAGGTGGTTCTCCGATTTGGTGACCGCGAAGCCGCTCGTCGCCACGTCGGCAAGGATTGTGCGGATGCGCTTCGGATCGGTCACCGTCTTTGCGGTCAATGCCTGCAAGCGGGCGCCGAGGACTTTCGCGGCGACGCCGGGATTGAAGGCGAGCAGCGCGCGGCCGGTTGCCGTGCACCAGGCGGGGCGCAATTGGCCGAGCTGCGTCTGCACGCGGATCGATCGCGGACTTTCGACCTTCGATATGTACATCACGCTTCCCGAAGGGTCGAGTACCGCGAGATGTACCGTCTCGTCGGCTTCCGCAACGAGCCGTTCCAGCCAGGGCCGCGCAATCTTGACGAGATCGAGATCGCGGACGGCGGCCGCGCCAATCTGCCACAGCTTGAACGTGAGCGCATAGTGTCCGGACGCCGGGTCCTGCGCCACGAACCCGGTGTGCACGAGTGTCGAAAGCATCCGATGGACTGAGCCCTTTGGCCGGCCCGTCGTCTTCGCAACCTCCCCGAGCGACAGCCCGCGGCTGAAGCCTCCGAGCACTTCGAGGACTTCGAGCGTCGCCGCGGCCGCTGCTATGAATTCGTTGCGATGCATTCTGCTATGCGGAACATGGAATACTTCCAAAGGCATGCGACAATATTATGGACAGGGAAGCGTCTCGATGCAATGCGTCTATCCGTCCGGCAGCTCCGGCATTGTTCCGCGCAGCAGAACGGTGCCGTCGACCGCGCGCTCTTGAAGGGTTCAATGGCAAAGACTCCGTTCGACAGAATCCGGGAGAGCATGTAATACGCAAACGTGGTGATGCGTTAATCTGTTGCAGGTCGACCGCGGCGTCGTGCAGGAAGGAAGCAGCGCCCGAGACGAGGAGGAGTAGAGGCAAGCCGATGAGACGAGAATCGCTTCGTAGCGCGTTAGAGGCGGAACGGCCACTCGTGACGCCGTTGGCGCATGATGCATTGTCCGCTCGCCTGATCCAGCGTGCGGGCTTCCGGGCATTTGCGATCGGCGGATCGGCGATGCTCGCTGCGCGGTTCGCTCTCCCCGACATCGGCCTGGCAGCACTTGGCGAAATGGCTGAAGGAATCCGCGATATCGCGGACGCCACCGATTTGCCGTTCATTGCGGATGGGGACGACGGATACGGAGATGTCAAGAGCGTCGCGCGGACCGTTGAATCGTATGAACGGCTTGGCGCAGGCGCCATCCTCATCGAGGATCAGAGACGCGAGCACAAGCAGCAGCGTGCCGAGGCGGCCAGGGAAGTGGCCGACGAAGCCGAGATCTCGAGGAAGTTGCAGGTTGCCATGGCTGCCCGCAACAATTCCGACACGCTCATCATTGCGCGCACGGACGCGTACGGGGCGTTGGGCCTGGATGCCGCGATCGGTCGCGCCGAGCGCTTCTCGAGGCTCGGTGTGGACGGCATTTTCGTTGCGGGCCTGAAGACGGCCCAGGAGTTCGAGCGAGTTGCAACGCACCTCAAAGGTACGATCCTGTCCGCCGCAGTGTTCGAAGGGGCCGACACGCCATGGCTGACTCCCCAGGCGCTCGGAGCCATGGGATACAGACACGTGTCGTTCCCGACGTCCGTTATGTTTCGCGCTGTTTCGAACATGCACCAGACGTTGCTTGCCCTGCGGCGTCACGCCGATGGATCGGAAGTCGCCTATCCGGCTCCCGAGAGCAATCTTGGCCGCCAGATCCTGGACGATGCGCTGGATCTCCCGAAATGGCAGCGGCTGGAAACACAAAATGGAGGATCACAATGAAGACGACCGACTGGTTGAGAAGCTTCGTTACATCAACAGCGTTCGCGCTGGCTGTCGCATCACCTGCCGCGCCTGCCGAAGACATCGATATTGCCAACTACGGCGTCGCAATGAACGGGATGCCATTTGCCATTGCAATCAGCAAAGGCTATTTCAATGAGGAGGGCGCGGGAAACATATCGGGGATCATGACGGATTCAGGCGGTGGAACGACGATCCGCAATGTCACGGCAGGAAACCTGCTCTATGGCGAATCGTCACTCGCTGCCGTGGTCTCCGCCGTACAAAGCGGGGCGGACATCAAGATCATCAGCGAGGACGCGAGCCTGGTTACCGACATATGTTTCGTGACCATGCCCGGATCACCGATCAAGTCGATCAGCGACATCAAGGGCAAGCGGCTGGGCTTTACCAATCCAGGGTCCACGACGCAGGCGCTCACGCTGCTCCTTCTGGAAAAGGTGGGTCTCAAGCCGAGCGATGTGAAGATGACCGCAGCGGGCGGATTCGGGCCGGGCCTCACGGCACTCGAGAATGGCGGTTTGGACGTCATGGCCCTGACCGACCCGTTGACATCGAAGTACGGCGACAGATACCGCGTCCTCGCCTGGGGCAAGGACCTGTTCCCGCCGATGAACAACGTCGTAGGGATAGCCACAACCAAGGCGATGAAGGAGCATCCCGATACGCTTCGCGCCATCATTCGCGCGCGTCGCAAGGCGGTGGAGTTCATGCAGGCACATCCGAAGGAAGCGGCTAACATCATTGCAAGTGTCTACAAGATGGATCCGCCGGTTATCGAGAAGGCCATCAGGAACACCGGCGTCACGATCGACGGTGTGTCGTACTGGGGGCCGGGCAGGATTCACTATCAGGGTCTGGACAACATGATCCGTGCGCAGAGGATGGTCGGTGCGGTGAAGGGCGACATCGACTGGTCGAAGTTGGTCGACGAGAGCTTCCTCCCCGACGATCTGAAATCGAAGAAGTAGATCTTCGGGAGCGCTCGGCGTGCAGCGGGACGCAATCGTACGTGTTCGAGGCGTAACCCGCGTATTCAGGTCGTCAGGCGGGATGCCGGATGTCCATGCGCTAGGCCCGATCGACCTGTCCTTGCAGCCCGGTGAATTCTTCGCCGTCGTGGGACCTTCCGGCTGCGGCAAATCGACGCTGCTGGAGGTCATCGCCGGGCTCTCTCCGCCCACGCAAGGCGAAGTGCTGTTTGACGGCGTTCCGGTAGGCAGTTTCGTGCCCGAGGGAATTGGCGTCATCTTTCAGGACGACGCCAGTTTTCCCTGGCTGACCGTCAGGGAGAACATCGCCTTCGGCCTGAAGCGCAGGGGCACCGATTCGAAGACGACGCGTCGCCTGGTGGATGATGCGCTGGAATTGACCGGGCTCGGCCACTTTGCCGACGGCTATCCGGCGCAGCTCTCCGGGGGTATGCGGCAACGGGTGTGCATCGCGCGAACGCTGGTTCTGCAGCCGCGATTGATACTCCTCGATGAACCGTTCGGTGCCCTGGATCAGCAAACGCGGCTCCTCATGGGAGACGAGGTGCTGCGTCTCTGGCGCGAGACGGGTGCGAGCATCCTGCTCATTACCCATGCGCTGGATGAAGCCGCCATGCTCTCGGACCGTGTCGGCGTCATGTCGGCTCGACCCGGACGGTTCCTCGACATCGTCACGACGAATTGGCCGCGCAACCGCGACAGTACGATCGTAACCCGACCGGACTTCGGTCAGATCACCAGTCGCCTGTGGACGCTGCTGCGCGATCAGTCGATGAAGTCCATCGTTGAAACCGCGAGAGCGTAAGGCCATGCGGCCGAGAAAGGCGACGATAGTCAGGTTAGTTCTTATCGCAGCGGCGGTCGGCAGTCTCGAAGCCGCTTGTCGAACCGGACTGGTTGCCCGTTTCACGATGATCCCGCCATCGGAGATGGTGGTGAGCCTCTTTGGCCTGTTTCGAAGCCCTGACGTGGTCTCGGACATCGGTCAAACGCTGACCGCTGTCGGGATCGCGCTGGCTGCCGCCGTGCTGATCGGCTTCCTCATCGGTGCCTTGCTGTACGCGGTTCCGCGCGCACGGCGCATCGCCGATCCTCTGCTCGCCACCTATTATGCGGTGCCGGTATTCGTCTTCTATCCATTGCTGATCGTGTTCTTCGGATTGAACGCAATCCCGAAGACCGTGATCGGATTTTTGTATGCCTTCGTGGTGATGATCATCAACACGCTCAATGGCCTCGATCGGGTGCCGAGCGTGTTCTGGAAGACCGCCAGGGTGCATCACCTCGGACGTCGGGATACGGTGGTGCACCTGATCCTGCCCTGCGCCGGCCCGTACCTGTTCACGGGTGCCAAGCTCGCAGTCATGTACGCCTTCATTGGCGTCATCGGCTCGGAATTCATTCTTTCCAGCGGCGGCCTCGGCTACCGCATCTCTTTCGCGTACAACAATTTTCAGAGCGATGTCATGTACGGGCTCATCCTGTTCGTGCTGATGGTGGTCATTCTCGTGAATATGGGTCTGTACGCCTGGGAGCGCGTACTTATGGAACGCAGAGGAGGTCGATGAACGGTGCGGCGGCTCGGCGTCGTTCGTCGTTGGAGCGAAGCGCCGAGGTTGTCGCGCTCATCGCTCTGCTCCTGGTTGCCTGGCAAGTGATGTATCACATCGCCGGGAAGGTGGCCATGACGACGCCGGCCGAGACGATTCGATACACGGCGAAGCTGTTGGCCTCCAGTGAATTCCGGCCCCACGTATGGACGACCGGGAAGGCTTTCATCACTGCATTGGCCATTGCCCTGGTCGGGGGATCGGTAATTGGCATGCTTCTCGGATTCCACCGTCTTGCCGGCGAAGTCGCCGAGCCGATTCTCGTCTCGCTCTACTCGATCCCGAAGGTCATTCTCTATCCAATCATCCTCCTCGTCTTCGGTATCGGAATGGCCGCCGAGGTCGCATTCGGGACGCTGCACGGCATTGTGCCCGTGATGGTCTTCTCGATGAGCGCCGTGCGCAACATCAAGCCGGTCTACATCAAGACCGGGCGCGTGCACAGGCTGTCCACCTGGTCCTTGATGCGGACCGTCCTTCTGCCTGCCGCCTTTCCCGAAATCTTCACCGGAGTGAGAATAGGGTTTTCGGTTACCCTGCTCGGAACCGTCATGAGCGAGATGTTCGGATCCAAGCGTGGATTGGGATTTCTCCTGATGAATGCCCTCGGCGTCAACGATGTCCAGCTCATCATGTCCCTGGCGCTCTTGCTGGTGACCTTCGCGGCGGTGGCGAATTCCATGCTGATGATGATCGAGCGCCGCCTCTATCGGCAGCGATAATCGGAGGTTCAATGACATCTTCGGGTCAAGCCGATCATCAGGCCGCGGGATTTGCCGGGAGGCTTGGATTTGGCGAGCGTCCTGCGGTAGTGCTGATCGACCTGATGATGTGCTATTTCGACCGGTCGTCACCGATGTACGCCGACGTCGAAGACGTTCTGGCCAGCAGCCTGCGGCTGCTCAATGCAGCGCGGGCGAGGCAGGTGCCCGTGTTCTTCACCCGGCAACTGTACGAAGAGGTGCGCGACGACGGAGCGTACGTCAGAAAGGTTCCTGCATTGAAGCTGCTGCGACCGGGATCGTCGTTCGCGAAACTGCATCCCGCGTTGCCGCTTGACCAGGGCGAGTCGTTCATCAAGCACTATCCGAGTGCGTTGCACCGGACTACTTTCGGGGCACAATTGGCCGATATGCGGATCGATACGCTGATCATCGGTGGTTTGACGACAAGCGGTTGTGTCCGCGCAACGGCAATGGACGCCTTGCTCATGAACCTGCGTGGAATCGTCGTGCGCGAGGCCGTTGGCGACCGCAGCAACGCGGTGCACGATGCGAACCTGTTCGACATCGACGGAAAGCTCGCCGACGTAAGAACCGAGGAGGAGGTGGTGCACTGGCTCACCGTTTCGTGGCCAACTACGCGCAACTGATTTCCCGTTACCCCTCGACTTGAGCCAATCGGAGAGGCTGTCGCAGCGTGCGGCGAGAGGCAAGCTCGATGCCGTCATTTTTGTACGCGGGCCAACTGAGCCTCCTCGCGGCGGTCTATTTCGCCACGGCCAAGCTATCGCTTTCACTCGCGATTCCGCCAGGATACGCGACCGCCGTCTGGCCTCCCGCGGGCGTGGCGCTCGCCGCGGTCCTCCTCGTCGGCAATCGGGTCTGGCCTGCCATCTGGCTCGGAGCGGCTGCGGTCAATTTCACGGTTCAAGGCTCAGCGGTCACTGCGGCCCTCATCGGCACCGGTAATACGCTCGAGGCGTTGGTGGGCGCCGCATTGATTCGTTTCTACATCGGCGTTCCTCGCAGCTTCGACAAAAGCGAGCATGTATTCAGGTTTGTCGCGCTGGCCGCTGCCGCCTCCACC
>DATNCZ010000252.1:0-3761 GCA_035553335.1 Gemmatimonadaceae bacterium | reverse complement strand
GGAGCGTTGTTGTCTTCCGTTCGAACGAGACCGAGCGAGCGGCGCAACGCTGAATCGATCGGCGGCACGGCTCGGATCGCGGCCTGCTCCGCGCGCGAGACAGGCGCGACGTCGTCGTAGAAGCCGGCGATCCTGATGTGGCCGTCGTCATCACGCATGCTGGCGATGAGATTCGCGAGCATTGCGCCAGGATTGGGCGCCCAGTTGCCGTAGTGTCCGCTGTGCAGCGCAGCCGTGGCACCATAAACGGTGAGCTCCATGCTCGCCGTGCCACGTACACCAAAGAGCAACTGCTGCTTGCCGCTCTGATGCTCGGGCCCGTCACACAGCAAAAGCACGTCACCCTTCAGCAGCTCGCGATAGCGCTGCAGGATCGCGAGCAGATGAGGGGAGCCAGCTTCCTCCTCACCCTCGAACAGGAACTTGATGTTCACCGATGGCTTGCGCCCCATCGCGTTCAGTGCGTCGAGCGCGTCAAGCATTGCGACGATGCTCGCCTTGTCATCACCGGACGACCGCGCGTAGATGCGTGCCTCGCCACTGACGTGCGTCGCGTTGTCCACAGGAAACACGATCGGTTTTCCGCCCTCAGTCAGTGATTTGTCGCGAAGCGTCGGCGACCACGGCGGCGTTGCCCATTGCGACGCGGTGACAGGCTGGCCGTCGTAATGCGCATACAGAATGACGGTGTGCGTCGCGCCCGGCGCGGTGAGCACGCCATAGACCGCCGGCGACGCGCCTTCCAGCTCGAGCGTGCGCGCATCGACCCCTCGCTTCCTGAGCATCGCTACGAGCATGTCTGCGTTGCGGCGAATGTTCGGGTGGTCGGCGGCGACGTTCGGCAGCGCGAGAAGATTCGAGAACTCGCGCAGGATCGTCGCTTCGTGGGAAAGCCGGTATCGTTGCGCTCCCATGCGGAGCGTCGCCGCATCACCGGAAGGAGCGGCTGCTCTTGACGGTGACGAGACTGGCTTGGAAATGCGCTGCGCACTGCAGGGAGCAGCAACGCACAGCGCTGCAATCAGAAGAGTCTTTTGCTGCATCGGTTCTCGTCCCGGTCATGAAGAAAGCCGCCCTCGTATCGAAGGCGGCTTTCTCGAATATTTACCGTGTCGCGTGGCTCACGGCTGCGAATACTTCGGCGGAAGCGTCTTGTACCGCTGAGTCAGCATGTCCTGCCGGCTCGGCGCGATCACGTCGCGGCCGTGGATGTACACGTGCTCCGCGTGCGTAGAGAACTCGAACGGATCTCCGCTCCAGATCACAACGTTTGCGTCGCGCCCAGGCTGCAACGAACCTACGTGATCCGCCACGCCGAACATCTCGGCCGGCGCGAGAGTCACGGCGCGCAGCGCCGCATCGTGCGTCATGCCGTACGCAACTGCGTTGCCTGCTTCGTACTTGATGTTGCGCACGTTGAACAGCTCCTCGTCACCGTCGCCGTTGTTGCCGACGATCGCGGTGGTGACGCCAGCCTTGCTCAGGATTCCGAGATTCTCCTGACGCTGGTTCAGTGTCTGGAAGCTGCTCGGAATGTTGTTCATTGCGCCCGCAACGACCGGCACGTGCGCCGCCGCGAGGTCGTTGGCAGCGAGCCACGCTTCGGCGCCACCCATGATGATGATCTTGAGGTTGAACTCCTTCGCGAGCCGGAGCGCAGCCTGTATGTCGTCGACTCGCTCGGCCTCGATCGCGAGCGGGAGCTTGCCTTCCACGACTGGGATCATTGCTTCCAGATCCACGCGCGGTGCCGTGAGGCTGCGGGTCGCGGAACGGTCGTAGTCCGCCCTGTGAGCCTGGTAGAACTTCACGTCCTCGATGAGGTTCCGCAGCTTGCCGATCAGCTCGCCACGCGCCCCAGTCTGCGCGCTGCGCGGATTGTCGATCTGCGCGATCATCGCGACGGGTGCCCGCCTGATCATCTGCGCCGCAGTGCCGTCGGCCAGATCGACCATTGCGGCTCCTCCGGATACCAGACCGCCACCAGGCAGCACTACGGCACTGGTGACACCTTCGTTGCGCGCCGGTGCCCAGTTCACGGACTCGGAGTTGAGCCCGTCCCACGAACGGAAGGAGGCTGCAATTGCGTCCGTACCCTTCGCGTTGGCATCGCGCGTGCTCGGCTCACCGCCAATCTCGACCAGACCGAGCGTCGTCGACGCATCGATGAATCCCGGCGTCACGATCTTGCCGGTCGCGTCGATGCGTTGCGCGCCGGCGGGAACCGCCACGTCAGCACCGACCGCGACGATCTTGCCATCGCGCATCAGTACCGTACCATTCTGAATCGCGGGACCACTCACCGGATACACGGTTCCGCCGGTGATCGCGACCGTCTGCGCATGTGCCGGCGCGACGATAACGAACGTCACACACGCGGCAAATAGAAGTTGCTTTCTCATCAGCGGGATTCTCCCTTCACGTAGCCCAGGTCGAAGTCGGTGCGCCAGTTCTGTGCTGGGTCGTCACGGTTGAACAACATCGCGCCGTCGATCCAGACTTTCTCGGCTTTCGTGTAAACGCTGAATGGATCTCCGCTCCACAGTACGACATCCGCATCCTTGCCAGGCACGAGCGAGCCGATCTTGTCGTCCAACTCCAGCGCCCATGCGGGATTGATCGTCATCCACTTGACTGCTTCGTCTTCAGTAACGTTGATCCCCGCGGCGCGGCCTGCGTACATCGCCTTCGCAACTTCCTGATTGAGACGCTGCGATCCGGACGGATCGTCGGAGTGGATCATCGCCTTCGCGCCTGCTGCATCCACCAGTGCGATGTTGGCGCGGATGCCGTCCATCGCTTCTTCCTTGAAACCGCCCCAGTCGGCCCACATTGCGGCACCCGTTCCGTTCTCACGAAGCAGGTCGGCGATCTTGTACGCCTCGACCGCGTGATGGAACGCGCGGATCTTGAAGCCGAATTCCTTCGCGACGTCCAGCATCTGCGCCATCTCGTCGGCGCGGTAGCAGTGCATCTGTGGAAGAATGTCGCCGCGCAATACTTCGGCGAGCGTTTCCTGCCCCAGGTCGCGCGCTGGCGGCGGTCCCTTGTGGTTCGCGTTCCATTCGTCCCACTTGCGGCGGTACTCGGCGGCCTGAATGTACGCCGTGCGATAGCCCGCGACGTTCCCCATGCGCGTCGACGGCCCGCGCGAAGCGTAGACACGCTTGGGATTCTCTCCGCACGCCATCTTCACGCCGTACTTGGCGCCGGGAAACTTCATCCCCTGTACCGTGCGCGATGGTACGACCTTCAGAATCGCGCTGCGGCCGCCGAAAAGATTGGCCGAGCCGGGAAGGATCTGGACCGTCGTGACGCCGCCCGCCAGGATGCGCGGGAATTGCGGATCCTGCGGCCAGACCGAGTGCTCGGCCCAGACGTACGACGTGTTGGGATTGGTCGCCTCGTTTCCGTCGTTGAGACCACCGCCGCCCGGTGCGGCGTAGACGCCGAGGTGCGAGTGAACGTCGATGATTCCGGGCGTCACGTACTTGCCCGTGCCGTCGATCACTACAGCGTCGGCGGGTGCGGTGACCGAAGTTCCGACCGCGACGATCTTGCCGTCACGAAGCAGGATCGACGCGTTCTGCATCGTGGGGCCCGCGGCGGTCATTATCGTCGCGTTCCTGATCAGCGTCGTGTGTGACGGGAACGGGACGTATGTGCTCGGGAACGGATTCGCATTCGGAAGCGACAGCGCGCCGATACCCGGCTTGCCGGCGCTGTCACGCCCCGATGCGGCGCTGGCCGTTGCGCCGGCG
>DATNCZ010000251.1:0-14944 GCA_035553335.1 Gemmatimonadaceae bacterium | reverse complement strand
CGAAGCGTTTCCCCGTCCACGTACGGCATGACGTAGAAGAGATATCCATCGGCGTCACCCGAATCGTGAAGCGGGAGGATGTGTGGATGCTGCAGATTTGCCGTCGTCCGAATCTCGGCGAGGAAACGGGCAGCACCGACGACAGCAGCCAGATCCGGGTGAAGCACCTTCACCGCGACATGCCGATCGTGCTTCAGGTCGCGCGCCAGGTAGACCGTGGCCATTCCACCCTGCCCCAGCTCGCGCTCGATCGCGTAACGGTCGGCGAGGGCGCGCGTCAGACGCTCGAGGTCGACGGCGTCCGCGTTCACGCGGGGTGCGCGCAGAGCAATAGACCGACCTTGTAACTGCACGCCATTAGGGGATGACTATGTGAGAAGTCCAGCACGCGCGTCACCGACGTACTCAACGAGCGCGAGCCTTCTCGAAGAGTTCGTGGAGCGTCATACAGATCCTGATTCAGCGGACGTGGCTATCTGTGCGCTCGGCCCACGAGGATGAGTGGCACCGCCGGGCAGAATATCCGCGCCGACCGGCGACGACGCAAGGCGTTACACGGTCTCTACGCTTCAGGGCTCACCCCACGGAGTCCCGAGGCGGCGAACTGCATCCGCCCGCGTCGTGTTGAGCGGAAGGCAGATCGAAGTCGTCACATGGCTAGCTTTCGGCAGCTCGATCCCCAGCGATTTGCCAGTCCCGAGTGCGAACGCGGCATCCTGCTTCAGGTCCCACGCTTCGTACCTGGCCTCCTGAAGGGCTTGGGCGAATGCGAGGCGGGCGGGCGGCCCGAGTGGGCCGGTCCACGTTTCGAGCGCGCGCAGTTGCGTCCACGCCACCTGCTCGTTCGTTTCGTGCGCGTTGACGCGGGCCAGGAGGCTGTACAGAAGGTCGAAATTGCGCTGCTCCACGGGATCGAAGAGGCTGGAGCGGCCACTTGCGGTGGCAGACTGCCAGCGCTCGCTGAAGACGGGGTCGATGCTGGGACGTCCAATCCAGGTCGGCGCGGGATCGAGTGCTCCGTCGCGCGCGCTGCCCAGCAGAGCGGCCAACTCGTCGATCCGCCGGTCAATGCAGGGCTCGTTGCTCACTCGATCGCGGATGAATCCGAGATTCCACTGCACCTCTGCGAGAACGTTTCGGCGCGCTTCGTCAGCTGCATGGCGCTCGCGCAGCGCTGCGACGCTCTGTTCCGCGCCGAGCGCGATCAGGACGCCGAGCACGATGATCCCCACCTCTTTCAGGAACTCGCGCCAACTGTGGATGGGATGTGGTTTGTGGATCTCCATCGCGCCATGTACTCCTGTCAGTTAGCGAGCGACACTTGATGACTGCATTGATCCTGTGCAGTACGGGCTGGAAAATGTACGGGAGCACGTGTGGGACGTCAAAAGCACTCGTCGGACGTCAAAGTAGTATAAATCCGGCGTTCGTTGAGTCGGATCAACGCCAGTTTGCGATCAAGCGAGCGAAGCAGAGTGCGCTGATGCCAGGCGTGAAGATGATTCACGATGGGCTCGGTGTTCGGTGATTTATTGCACTCGAACGTTGCGGGGACCGGCTCGGCGGAGACGCTCACCCTTCCGCGCGAGCCTGCGTGGCCGCAACTTCTTGCGCGTGAACGTGACCGCATCCCTCGGCGACGCACTGGCCGGCCGCTACACGATCGAGCGCGAGCTCGGTCGCGGTGGCATGGCCACGGTGTACCTCGCGCGTGATCTCAAGCACGACCGTCTCGTCGCGCTCAAGGTGCTCGACCCCGAGCTCGGCGCCGTACTCGGCGTCGAGCGATTCCTGAGCGAGATTCGCGTCACCGCCAATCTGCAGCATCCGCACCTGCTCCCGCTCTTCGACAGCGGGAGCGCCGACGGGCTGCTGTACTACGTGATGCCGTACGTCGAGGGCGAGAGTCTACGCGCACAGCTCGAGCGCGAACGGCAGCTCCCGGTAGACGAGGCGCTGCGCCTCACGATCGCCGTTCTTTCGGCACTCGCCTACGCGCACGAGCACGGAGTCATTCACCGCGACCTGAAGCCGGAGAACATCCTGCTGCAGCACGGCGAGCCCGTCGTCGCCGACTTCGGGATAGCGCTGGCGGTATCGAAGGCAGGCGGACAGCGCGTCACGCAGACTGGACTTTCGCTCGGCACGCCGCAATACATGTCGCCAGAGCAGGCGACCGGCGATCGCGTGATCGACGCGCGCAGCGACATCTACTCGATCGGCGCGGTGCTGTACGAGATGCTCACGGGCGAGCCGCCGCACACGGGCGCGAGCGTGCAGGCGATCATCGCGAAGCTCCTGACCGAGCGTCCGCGCAGCATGCGGTCGACGCGCGACACGGTGTCGGAGCCGGTGGACGCGGCGACGATGAAGGCGCTCGCCAAACTTCCCGCTGACCGCTGGAGCACGGCGCAGGAGTTCGCCGAGGCACTGCGCGGAAGCGCGACGATTACGATTCGCGACGGGCGCGGAGCGCTCGCGCTGCTCGCACGGCGCGCGCGACACGTGACACGGTCGATCAAGACGTGGCGCATCGCCGCCAGTGCGTTGCTCGCCGCAGCGGCGCTCCTCGCGTGGCTCGCGTTCCGACCGCATCCGCCATCACCGGAGCTGCAGCTCGTGCGACAGCTCACGTTCGAGGGCGACGTCATCGGCGCGGCGATCTCTCCGGATGGCGCGTGGCTCGCTTACGTGAGCGACGATTGCTTCGGCCAGGCGTACACCTGTACACGCACGCTGCAGGTGCGCGAGGTGGACGGCACACAATCGGTGAAGCTCGTCACATGGCCAGCGGTCGGCGCCGGCCTGCGCTGGTCGCCCGACGGCGAAACGGTGGGCTTCACCGGATCGCCCGACTCCGCGGCGCCTGCGCTGTATCTCATCCCACGGCTCGGCGGCACGCCGCAACGAGTGGGCGACGCCGTGCCGGCATGGACGTTCGCGCCAGACGGCAAGCTGGTGGAAGTCACCGGCGCGTCCGGCAATCACGCGCTCGTATGGTTCGATCCCCATACCCTCGCGCGTACGGACAGCGCGACGCTGCCGCGCGGATTGGAATTCGCCGATCTGGACGCGAACCCGGAGAACGGGACGTTCGCCGCCAGTGGCCTGAGCCATGGCGCGAACATGCTGGCACTCCTCGACCACCGCGGTCGCCTCCTCGACAGCACCACGGCGTTCTACATCCGCGCTGATGTCCGCTGGGATGCAACGCACACGGGAATCCTGATACTCAACCCGTCACCAGGCACCGCGGACAACCTCCTCCGCATCCCGGTGTCTCACGGCAAGCTCAGAGCCGCTCAGACGCAGCTGGTGCTCGGCCAGGCCAGCGACGGGATCGGGACCAGCGGGACCATGGACGTGGCGCCGTCGGGCCGGGCGACGATCATCGACGGTCCGACGTCGTTCGAGATTCTCACCCTGAAGCTCGGCGACCCGACGGCGAAATGGACTCCACTGACCCACCGCACGAGCTGGGTGTGGGGACAACAGTTCTCGCCCGATGGTCTATCTCTCGTTGGGTCGGCGACCGACAACCTCGGTGACAACGTGTATGTCTTCCCGTTGTCGGGCGCTCCACCGCGCCCCCTCTCCGCGCAACACGGACTGCGTGACTATCCGTTCTGGTCGGCTGACGGACAACACATCGCATTTGATGCGACCACCACCGATGCAGCGCCAATAGGCGCGATGTTCACGGATGCGGCGGGTGGACGCGAGCGCGTCATCCGGCGCGCAGGCGGACTTGGGCTCACCAGCGGATGGCTGGGAAATGATGCCATCGTGCTCGCGCAGCCGGGTGCGCTGGTGGTCGTGGACACGACCGGCCGCATCCGCCGCCGGATTGCGATCCCCGACTCCCTGAGCGGCTTCGCGGTGATCACGGATGCCGCCACGCAGCGAGTGGCATACTGGTCAGCGGTCGCGAGCGCGATCATCAGCGGCGACATGGCGAGCGGCAAGCTCTCGCGACTGGTGAGCACGAAGTCGCCGGTGCAGCCAGTCGGCTGGGGGAAGGACGGATCGCTGTTCGTCACTGGCGAGGCCGCGGGGCAGACGACGTTGCCGCCGGGTAGCGCACCGCGGCGAGATCTGGTGCTGGAGCGCCTTCCACCCGGCGGCTCGGCGTTCGTGCGCGTGGCGACGCTCCCGAACGGTTGCTGGACCGCGCTCGGGGGCGTGACCGTCGGCGCGGGTGGTACGCTCGCCGCGTGCACGGTGCGGCGGTTCGTGCCGGACGTGTGGCTGGCCGATCGCGCGGCCAAGTCCGGGCGGTGAGAGGGAGCTTGGGTGGTGGTTTGCGGGGACGGAGTGGGGGGAATGCGAATGTGCCTGGTGCGTTGTCCGCACCAGGCACATTCAATTACACCCTGACCGCTGTCCAGCGGCGGCTTACTCTCTCGGACCGAGGTCCGAGGCTACCTGCAAACGAAATACAGCCCGACGGTTGGGCGCCTGGCCAGCTATCCCTGAAGCCTCGGTGACCGGCTGGCCCTCACCCCTGGATTCCACGATTACGCGGCTGGCGTCGACACCGTGACTCACGATGTACGACTTTGCTGCGTTGGCGCGCTGCTCGCCAAGCGCGATGTTGTACGCGCTGGTTCCAAAATGATCAGTGTATCCCACAATCATGATGGACATCTGCGGATTGGAACGGAACAGCTCCACCTTCTCATCCAGCGTTGCTCTCGCCGAATCGGTGAGCTCGGACTTGTCGAAGGCAAAGTGGATGGTGGCCTGCATCGTCGTAACATTCGCGGCGGATACCGGAACTGGTGCCGTGCCACTCGAATTGCGCAACGAATCGCGCAACGCGCTCAGGGCCGCATCGCTGTCGCGCAGCCGCCTGGTTTCGGAAGCGCTGACTGAATCCTCGTGCTCTACCATCACCGGCGCCGGCGCGGGTGCCATGACGGTCACAGACTGCACGCGGCGAGCAGGGTGACGATAAAGGCTCACACCCACACGAACGCTCTTGTAGGTCTTCCAATTCTGATTCGCGAGCCAGTCCCAGACACCGTCAACTCTGAGAGCGGCGTTGTTGGTCAGCGCGATCTTGGCACCGACCAGTCCGTCCACGCCGTAGGTATGCATGAAGTTTGTCTCCGTCGAGACACCGGCTCCCGCGCCCACCAGGAACGACACTGCACCCACCTTGAGCGGACTGGCTACGAGCCGGCCCGAGAGAATGCCGACGTTCACATTCGCCAGGCCATTCGGCCGGCTTGCCCGCATCTCTGCGTCTTCGAACTCCATCGACAGCCGGGGATCGAGGAAGATGCCAACTCGGCCGCCTCCACCATAACCCGACTTGAGACCGAGGCTGTTGTCAAATGATGCAGCGCTCCCGAACGCACCGAATTCGACTGTTCCTCGTTCCTGCGCTCCAGCGGCTACGGCGAACACCAGCGTCGCCATACCAGCAATCAAAACTTTGATCGACATCCAATTCTCCTGTAGATACTTCAATGAGCACTTCCTGACCGTGACAGATGTCGAGACCGGACAGCCGTCCGGCCTCGACCCTTGTCGGCATTACGGAAGCGTTATGACGTTACTGGTTCCGAGCGATACTGCGCCGTTGCGTGCGAGAGCACGGCCGAGCAGCGTAGCGTTATCCACTAGTGTGATGCTCGTGTAGGCGACAATGTTGCCCTGCCAATGCGATGCGGTACCGATGGTAGCCGAGGTACCGACCTGCCAGTACACGTTCTTGGCCTGAGCGCCGTTGATGAGCACTACGTCACCGGCTGTGGTCAGCCCGCTACCGGCCTGGAAGACGAAAGTCGCGTTCGGATCGTTGCCGCCATCGAGTATCAGTGTGCCGGTTACGCCGATCCCGCTGGCCGTGCAGTACACACCGGCCGATTTGGTCGTGCCACCGAGGTTCGCCACGATTGCGTTGGCGGGTGGGCACGGGAGGCCGGCAAGTGTGTTGTATGCTCTTGTCAGGTCGATCTGCGCCTGTGCAGCAACTGCATCACCAAGATGTTGCACGCCGGTGATGACGCATGGTCCGAAGCCGGTGATCGTGTTACCCGGGCTGATGCTGACATCAGCGTTGATGGTACCGAGGCTGACGCACGTCACTGCGGTGCCGGCCATGATTCCATTCGGCGCGGCTGTGCCAAGATTGATGAGCGAAGGCGACGGAGGTGGAACTGTCGCCAGTACTACTACAGTCGCCGTTCCCGAAATCGTACCGCTCGTCGCCTTCACTGTGTTGGTGAACGTTCCCGGCGTGGAGCCCGCGGTGAAGCGACCGGCCGCGTCAATGCTGCCGCCGCCATTCACTACGGACCACACAGGCGTGAATGTGGTGGTGTTTCCGTTGCCGTCGCGGCCAACTGCCGTGAACTGCTGCGTGGCGCCGACCTGCGTGGTATCAGGATTCGGTGTCACCGTGATCGTCGCGAGCGGCGGTGGGGCTGGCGGCGTCGACATCACCACGACAGTGGCCGTCGCCGAAACCGTACCGCTCGTCGCCTTGATCGTGTTGGTGTAGGTGCCCGGCGTCGAGCCGGCAGTGAAGAGACCTGTCGCGCTGATCGCCCCGCCACCTGCAGCTACTGACCAGGTCGGCGTGAGTGCAACGGAGTTGCCGGCTGAATCTCTGCCAATGGCGGTGAACTGCTGCGTACCGCGCACTATCATAGTCTGCGGATTCGGCGAGACGACGATCGTTGCCAGCGGACCAGCGGTGACGATGATCGTCGCAGTGCTGGTCATGTTTCCGCTGGTCGCCATCACCGTGTTGGTGTAGGTACCGGGCGTTGCGGATGCCGTAAACACACCCGAGTTGCTGATGGTACCACCACCAGTGACGACGGACCAGGTAGGAGTGATGGCTATCTTCGCGCCAGAAAAGTCCCTCCCGACCGCCGTGAATTGCTGCGTACTGCCGACTGCAAGCGTCTGGGGGTTGGGCGTGACGCTGATGGCTGAGAGCGTGCCTGGATTGCTGATGCCGTGGACGTCGCACGCTGTGGCGAACAGTCCGGCGAACCCGATTGCCGCGACTATTCGTGCGATGCGCGCACTGCGAACCAGCAGCCGCGTTCCGCGGCTACTAACTAAACTTTCTTTCATGTGTTGGAGCCGTTGTGCAAGTGAACGCGAGAAAGTGCCGATGCGCCCCGGCTCGCGGTGATCCTCACGCTATGTTCTTCAACGGATGCGTGAGTGTGATCCCCGTCATGATGTAGACTCTGCGCCGTGCAGACTGCAACAAGAAAAACAGACTCGCACGGCGCGTGAGTCCGAGATTCTTTCCGGATACTAGCCGTTCTTGCGGCGGCGAAGCACTGGGAACAGTCCCAGCATCCCGGTTCCGAGCAACGCCATGGAGCCAGGCTCGGGGACGGTGCTGGTGGCACCACCGCATTCGTTCGAGATGACGTTCGTGTCCATCGTTACCGCACCGTTCAGTGCGATCGCTCTGCCGCACGAGATGGACGCGCCGGTGGTCAGCGTGACACTCTGGTCTGCTATGATACTCCCCTGGAATCGTGTGCCGGTGCCCAGGGTTGCGGAACTCCCGACCTGCCAGAACACGTTCGCGCCCGGTACACCCGTCGTCTCCGATACCGAGGATCCGCTGGCGGTTGTGAGTGCGCTCCCGATCTGGAATACGAACGTCGAGTTCGGATTGCCAACAAAATCGAGAATCAGGTTTCCGGTGAGTTGTGCCGAGGACGAAAAGAAATACACGCCAGGCGTCAGCGTCATTCCGCCAAGATCCTGACCTGACAGATCAGCGGTGACTGGCAGAGCAGCAAGATTTCCGTACGCAGTGCTCGCGTCATTCTGCGCCTGCAGCGCAACAGCATCTGCATCATGCACAGCGCCGTTGAGAGTGATGCTTCCCTGTCCCGTAATAGCAGTTCCCGGCGAAACTCCGAGGTCGCCAGTAATCGTTGTGGGCCCCGTGTTCGTAACCGTCGACGCCCCGAGGACGCCGAACGACTGCGCCGAGCCAAGGGTTCCCTGAGCCGTCAGCTGGGATGTGCCAAGGAATGCCGCGGCAAGAGCAGCGAACGACGCTGCTACTCGAACGGTACGCCTCGACTTGATGATACGGAGTGCCCGTCCGCGATGCTCTCTTCCAAGAGCGAAGTGCTTCGATTCAGTGCTCGACATTCGTGGTGCTCCCGCAGTGAAAGTTCGTCTATCAGATCGCGTGCTGGATCGAAGGCTTCCTGCTTGCGCTGAGAAACGGGAGGGCTAGCTCACGAATTGACAGGGAAGAAGAGAGTGGTCGCCACGCCACTGTCGCATAGAGCAAGATGCGATCCCTTTCAAAAAGGATGGTGCGCAATCGGGGGTGGATGCCCATGATACGGCCATTCTGTCCGCTACAGGATGGCGTACATATTCGGCGCGTCGTGCACTTCTGCCGAGCCGCCAAGCGGCTCCGTCGCTGCTACATCGACTGCCGGCGCGCGAAGCGATGCTGCGCAAAACGATAGCCGGCGATACCCACGATCAGCCATGCCGCGCCCGCAAGCCAGCCGCCGACCACGTCGGTAAGGAAATGCACGCCCAGATACACGCGGCTGAAGCCAATCGCCGCGATGACCGCGATGCCACCGAGAATGAGTGCGACGCGCCTGCCGCGCTCGTGTACGTGGTCGAGCAGCAGCACCAGCAGAAAGCCGTAAGCGATCATCGAATTCATTGCATGCCCGCTCGGAAAGCTGTAACTCGGGTGGGTCATGAACTCGGCGGCGCTGAGCGGCCGCGCACGATGGAAGACGAGCTTGAGGATCGTGCTCAGCACAAGGCCGCCGCCGGTCACGAGCGCCACGGCCCACACGTGGAACCAGTCATGGCGCCGTGCAAACCCGAGAAGACTGATCGCGACCGTTACCGCGAGCACAGGCGCACCGATGTAGCTCACCCACGTGAAGATCGTCTCGCCGAGCTCCGTGTTGTGCGAGTCCATCCACGCGTTGATGGCTGCATCGCCGCGCGTCAGTGCGTCATGCGTCGGAATCTCGTGGCCGATGAAGAGGAAGAGCGCGATCAGGACGATGACCGCAATGCCACCGGCAATCGCGTACGCAGTCAAGTATTCGGCGGGATGGCGGCGCGCGAACCGGGAGTCGCTCTGCGGCGGTGTTACATGATCCGCGGTCATGATGGCCCTCCGGCCGTTGAAGACGATCGAGTACGCTGGCTTGCACGTGGAACCTCGGCGGCTTGCCGAATCTCAGGTTGACGCTAAAGGTCGATCGGGTGGCATTCGGGCTGCTCGAGCGTCATGCACCTCCAAGCTCGCGCGTCATCTCGATCATCGTCGGCCGGAAACCCGCGTGAGCGAACAACCGCTGTGCCGCCTCGTTCTGCGTGGCTGTCGAGAGCACTACTCGCGGTACGTGACGCTCGCCGAGCGCTGTCAGAGTGGCGTCGAGCAGAGCGCGGCCGATGCCGCGATTGTGATGAGCTGGATCGACGACTATGTCATGCAGAATGCCAGCAGGTCCGCGAAGCGACATGTAGTCGTATCCCTCGACCGCTGCGTACGTGTAGCCCTGCACTTCATCATCGCTCTCCGCAACGAGTACGACGACGTCCGGATTGTCGAGTTGCGTGCCGATGAACGAAGCGTAGCCCGACTCGGTGCGCGGCGAAGCGGCGATGAAGCGTTGCGGATCAAAATCGTGATGCATCCGAACGAGTAGCGCCCCCAGCCGGCCTATCGCAGGGAGATCGGCACTTACGGCAGGACGGACGATGACATCTGAGGCGTGGGACTGTCGCATGCGTAACTTTGTGTATGATCGGAATGGAACGGGAATCGGATCGTCGCGCCTAACACGCCAGACGCTCGGCGCAGCGGGCTTCGCCAGGGACACGCTCGGTCCTCATCTCCGGCATCGATGCGGAAATCTCGCTAACCTTAGTCACAAGCAACGAATAGTCCTTCGTATCGACAGAGTGAAAATTACATGCGGATCGGCATTCCTGGTTCAGGGTTGATGGGCGGAAAGCTGGGGATGATCTTCGCGCTCGCACTTGGAAAGATCATAACATGACCATTCTCTTCCTCGCCCACTCCTGGCTTCGTTATCTCGTCCTCGTCGTCGCGCTGGCGGCTCTGATCGCGCTCACGTACAGTGTCGCGACTGGTCGCTCGGTACGCCCCGCTCGAATCCTCGCCAACTCGTTCGCCGGTCTGCTCGACCTCCAGATCGTGCTCGGAATCGGACTCGTCATGGGCGGCGTCTTTCCCGACGCGGTGACGGGCCACCTCATGCTGATGGTGCTCGCGGCGGTCGTCACGCACGGTGCATTCATCGTCGGACAGCAGTCGAGCAGCGATCGACGTGAACTCGGCATCCGACTCGGTGGAATCGTGCTCGCTCTGGCGCTGATCGTGGTGGGAATCATGGCGATAGGCCAGACCATCCTGGGACGCTCGGCTCTCCCAACTTTCCCGCAGTAGCGGCGCCAACCAGACACGCGATTCGGTGGACGATCAGACCTCGCCAGTTACATCACGCGATCTTCATCTGACGGTCCCGTGGCGCGCAACGATGCCCGGGCCGCGAGCATCGCCTCGGCGTTCGCCGCCGGGTGGACGGCGGTCCAGCGGAGCGTATCCTCCACAGCGCCCGACGTGTAGCGACGTGTCGCCGTGCCGTCGTCCCCTGCGATCGCGATTCCACCCAGATCGAGCAGCGCCGTGACGGCGGTACGTTGCACCGCGGCGGCAGTCTCGGTCGCACCCGCCACCACGTCCAGCAGATTGCGCTCCGCCTCCGCACGAGCGTCGGTTTCAGGCTGCCGGCGGTAACGCCGGAAGAGTGCGTGACAGTCCTTGGACACGCGGCGGTGTGCGCGGACCATTTCGCGCACACTCAGAAGCGTGATGACTGTCGGAGCATCGAACGCGTCCGCGATGGCGAGCATTCGGTCGAGCACCGGTGTGTCGGGAAGCGGCCGGAATCGACGGCGCGTGATCGCGGTGGGAAAGGAGCCCAGTGCGACCTCGATGTTGGTGAGCTCATCGATGAGAAGGCTCGCAAGCACGCGGCGTCGCTCGTCACGCGCCTGAGCCTCCCTGCGTCGTGCCTGGCGCGCAGTGAAGTGCGCCGACGCCCAGCCTCCGAGAATCGCCGCACCCGCGCCGGTGAGCGTGGCAAGTGTGGATGGCAGGGCTAGAGCAAATGTGCTCGGATTGCTGAACATGGGTCTGGGGTGCGGGGTCCGCAAATCGCCGGTGCCCTGGCGTGCGACGCTAATTGATCGGCCGCGGAGTCGGGACGCAAGTGCGCGCCGCGGGCCGCTCCGCATCGGCGTTGGAGTGCGCGTCCGTGTGCTTCCCTTGCTCCATGCCCACGGAAGCTGTTATTTGGTTCGCTCGCCCCGTTTTCTCCCCGCTGACCGGGTCGCCCATGAGATCGTCGCTCGCGTCGTCGCTCGCGTTGTCGCTTCCATTGTCTCTTGCGTTGCTGACGCCGCACCCGGCTTTCGCGCAGGCAGCGGTCGATTCCGCACTCGGCGCGTACATCGCCTCGATCCGTGCGATCGACACGCACGCACATCCCATGCGACCTGTAGCCAGCGGTGAGCCGGCGGACAGCGAGTACGATGCACTTCCCCTCGATGGAATTCCGCCGTTCGGATTTCCGCATCGCCTCACCCAGGAAGATCCGATCTGGCAACATGCTCAGCTTGCCCTGTACGGAGTCCCCGTCGCGATGCCGGACAGTGCTCGCAAGGCAGCGCTCGATGCGGCAGTGACGGGCAGCATCGCGAAGCGTGGTCTGCATTTTCCGGAGTGGGCGCTCGACGAGGCCGGAGTCGACGTCATGTTTGCGAATCGCATTGCGATGGGGCGCGGTCTCGATACGCCACGCTTTCGCTGGATTGCATTCGTAGATGCACTCATGCTTCCGCTCGATACGCGCGCAGAGGGAACCACGCCCGATACACGCGTGCTTTATCCGCGGGAAACCAAACTGCTGCGCCGATACCTTCGCGATCTCGGCATGACGCGCACACCGGCCACGCTCGCGGAGTACGTTCGGCGCGTCGTCACCCCGACACTCGAGCGGCAACGAGCAGCCGGTGCGATAGCGGTCAAGTTCGAAGCCGCATATCTGCGTCCTCTCGACTTCGCCGATCCCGACTCTGCGCAGGCAGCAAGCGTGTATGCACATTACTCCGCCGGAGGTGTGCCGACACACGCCGAATACAAGGCACTGGAGGATTATCTCTTCCGCGTGAGCGCACGCGAAGCAGGCCGACTCGGCATGTCGGTGCAGATCCACTCGCTCGAGACATTCGGGAGCTACTACAGGTCGGCAGGCGCCGCACCGCATTTGCTCGAACCCGCATTCAATGATTCGACGCTGCGCGGCACCAACTTCATCGTGATCCACGGCGGCTGGCCACTGGTGAATGAAACTCAGGCGCTGCTTGCCAAGCCGAACGTCTATACCGATATCTCGGCGATGGATCTCATCCTGTCGCCCACCGAGCTCGCCCGAGTGCTGCGGCAATGGCTGGGCGAGTTCCCCGACAAGGTCCTCTACGGGAGCGATGCATTCGACGGCGGCACCGAGCAGGGATGGGAGCAGGTTGCCTGGGTTGGCAGCATGACGGCGCGTCGCGCGCTGGGGATCGCACTCACCGGAATGATGCGCGACGGCGAGATAAGCAGAAGCCGCGCGGAGGCACTGGCGCGAATGGTTCTGCGCGAGAATGCGATAACGGCATATCGGTTGTCGGGCGTCAGCCGATGAAGCCGAAATAATACGGCATCAGGAAGCCCGGCAACACGAGATGTTCCGCGGAACGCCGTAGCGCCGGGGATTGCAGCGAGGTTACAGTAAGTAGCAGATGAGTCCGCCCCTCTTTTCCGTCCTCGACCTCGCGCCGGTACCCGCCGGCTCGACTCCGGTCGATGCGCTCAGAAACACGCTCGATCTGGCGCAGCACGCTGAGCGGCTGGGGTATCACAGGTTCTGGCTCGCCGAGCACCACAATATGACGGGCATAGCGAGCGCGGCGACCGCGGTCGTGATCGGGTACGTGGCTGGTGGGACGCGCACGATTCGCGTCGGGGCGGGTGGCATCATGCTTCCGAACCACGCGCCGCTCATGGTCGCGGAAGCCTTTGGCACGCTCGAGTCGCTCTATCCAGGACGGATCGACCTGGGCCTTGGCCGCGCACCCGGCGCGGATCAGCGGACGATGCGCGCACTGCGACGCGATCCAGCGAGCGCCGACACCTTCCCGCAGGACGTGCTGGAACTCCAGGCATTTCTCTCGCCGGTGCAGCCGGGACAACGCATCCAGGCCGTGCCGGGCGCTGGCCTCGACGTACCGCTCTGGATTCTGGGATCCAGCCTGTTCGGTGCGCAACTCGCCGCCGAGCTCGGTCTTCCGTATGCATTCGCGTCGCATTTCATGCCCGACGCCTTGATGGACGCGCTCGACGTCTATCGCACCGCATTCAAGCCATCGGCGCAACTCGAGCGGCCGCACGCGATGGCGGGGATCAACGTCTTCGCCGCGGATACGGACGCTGAAGCGCGCAGAATCTTCACATCGGCGCAGCAGCAATTCACCAATCTGTTGCGTGGCACGCCCGGTCGGCTGCCCCCTCCGATAGACGACATCGAGGGCTACTGGAGTCCGATCGAGAGGGCGCAGGCGTCGGCCAGGCTGGCGATGTCCTTTGTGGGATCGGGCGAGACGGTCGCACGTGGACTGTCAGAGTTCATCGAGATGACCGGCGTCGAGGAGATCATCGTTGCGTCCATGATCTACGATCACGCGGCAAGAGTGCGTTCGTATGAGATTCTCGCGGATGTGATCGCGCGGCTCTAGACGCAGCCACCGCGCTTGCCGGCGCGCCACCACGGCCTATGTTTACCGCTGTTCCCACCCCCAGAAACGGAGGCCGGCATGAATGACGGAGAACGCTCGAGCGCGAGCCGGAGGCGTGGCTGGCGGCGCGCGATGCCACTGCTGCTCATCATCCCCTACGTCGGCACTCTCTGGGTCTCGACATACGCATCCGTCACGCCAGAGCTGTGGGGAATCCCGTTCTTCTACTGGTATCAGTTTCTCTGGATCGGCATCGGCGCGGCAATCACCATCGCCGTCTATCTCGCTGAAGATCGCACCGACATGTCACGCGGCGACGGCGGTGAGCGATGAAAAATCTGCCGGCCATGTTTCAGCAAGCGTCATGTGATCGACGAGTGTATGCGTGAACGTACCTGCACTCGCGGTGATGATTGCGCTGTTCGTACTGGTTACCGGACTTGGCTTCTTCTCCGCCCGCTGGCGCAGCGGAGACATGGATCTCCTGCACGAATGGGGGCTCGCGGGTGGACGGTTCGGGACTGTCGTAACGTGGTTTCTGCTGGGCGGCGACCTTTATACGGCCTACACGTTCATCGCGGTTCCGGCGCTGGTATTCAGCGCTGGTGCGATCGGATTCTTCGCGGTGCCGTACACCATCATCGTGTATCCGCTCGTCTTTCTCGTGATGCCGAGACTGTGGTCCGTCTGTCGCACGCACGGCTACGTTACACCGGCGGATTTCGTTCGCGGACGGTATGACAGCAGCACGCTCGCGCTTGCGGTAGCCACGTCCGGCATTCTCGCCACCATGCCGTATATCGCGCTGCAGCTGGTCGGCATTCAGGTCGTGCTCGGCGCGGTCGGAATCGGCGGAACTGGATTCATGGGCGATCTGCCGCTCATCATCGCGTTCGTGATTCTGGCGGCGTACACTTATTCGAGCGGCCTGCGCGCGCCGGCGATGATCGCACTCGTGAAGGATGCACTCATCTTCATCGTCGTGATCGACGCCGTGATAATGATCCCCGCAAAGCTCGGCGGATACGGCCACATATTTGCGGCGGTACCCAGGGAGAAGCTGATCCTGTCTCCCTCGCAGTACGGCTCGTACGCC
>DATNCZ010000250.1:0-3860 GCA_035553335.1 Gemmatimonadaceae bacterium | reverse complement strand
GCATCGTTCAAACATATCCCGAACATATACCGAAAACAAGGTTGACTCAGTCAACTGATTTCGCCCCTGCAGTCGCCCCGCGGCTCAGCGGCTGAGCTGGTCGAGGCGTTCCGCCGCGCGACCGAGTGTCTCGAAGGTCTTGCAGAACGCAAAGCGGACGGAGGTGGTTCCACGACCTGGATCGCCGTAGAAACTCGTTCCCGGTACCGTCGCGACGCCGATCGTCTCGGCCAGCCATACTGCGAAGTCGCGATCACTACGGCGGGGATCGATCGCGCTGAAGTCAGCCAGCACGTAATACGCGCCGTCAGGAACGCCGCACGAGAAACCGGCCTTTAGCAGTGCAGTCATCATCACGTCGCGGCGTTGCTTGTATGCAAGCTGAAGATGGTTGTAGTAATCCGCGTCGAAGGCCATTCCAACCGCACCGGCGGCCTGCAATGGTGCGGACGCACCGACCGTGAGGAAGTCGTGGACCTTGCGTATCGCATTCGTCAGCTCGCGCGGCGCGATCGCGTAGCCCAGCCGCCAGCCGGTGCACGAGAACGTCTTTGACAGCCCTGATATCGTTACCGTGCGCTCGCGCATTCCGGGCCAGGTCGCGATCGGATGATGGTGGCCCGCGTACACGAGGTGCTCGTAAATCTCGTCGGTGAAGACGAGCAGATTGTGTCGTTGCGCCAGCTCCGCGACCGCCGAGATCTCGGCGCGTGAGAATACCTTGCCCGTGGGATTGTGTGGCGTGTTGAGAACGATCGCACGCGTGCGCGGCGTGATCGATGCGGCGAGGCGTTCGATGTCCAGATCCCAGTTCGGCGCGATCAACGGAACGAAGACCGGCTTCGCGCCGGCGAGCTCTGCGTCGGGCCCGTAGTTCTCGTAGAACGGCTCGAGTATGATCACCTCGTCGCCCGGATCGATGAGCGCCATGAACGTCGCCGCCATCGCTTCGGTCGCGCCGCACGTCACCGTTATCTCCGTATCCGGATCCACCGGCATGTCGTACCAGCGGCGATACTTCTCGGCGATAGCGATACGTAGCGCTGGCGCACCCCACGTTATCGCGTACTGATTGACGTCACCCATGATCGCCGCGCACGCTGCCTGCTTCATGGGCGCCGGCATCGGGAAATCGGGGAAGCCCTGCGCGAGATTCACCGCGCCCGTGCGGTGCGCGATCCGCGTCATCTCCCGGATAACCGACTCGTTGAAAGTGCTCGTCCGGCGTGCTGTCTTTGTCATGGGTTGCCGAGTCACGACTGTCGCGTCGTGCGATGAATGGTTTGTCGCGAGTCGCTAGCGTGCAGCGATGCGGGCCAGGGCGTTACGAATGAGATCCGTAGCAGCAAGCGGACCGGAACCGGCATCGAGAGTCGCGCGGACGGCGCGCTCCGCGTCGGCGAGTGAATATCCAAGCGACACGAGCGCCCGGATCGCATCTTCCGCAGCGGCACCGGGAGCGGGTGCGCCGCCGGATGTCTCTGTGACATCGACGTCGCGCATCTTGGTGGCGAGATCGAGGATCATCTGCTCGGCTTTCTTCTTTCCAACACGCGGGACGCTCTGCAGCGTCGCCGTATCCTTCTCGACTATGGCTCGAACGAGCCGGGCCGCCGTAAGCGATGAAAGAAGACTGAGCGCGAGTGCCGGCCCGACTCCGTTCGCGGTACGCACCAGATCGAACAGGCGCCGCTCCAGCTGCGACGCGAATCCAAACAGCTGCCACCCATCTTCCTTGACGATCAGCGACGTATAGAGCGAGACCGGCTCGCCGACCGACGGGAGTGTTTCATACACCGAGAGGGGGATCTGCAGCATGTAGCCGACGCCGCCCGGCGTCGCAATCTCAACGCGATCCAGGTCTTTGGCTTCGAGCGTTCCGCGTATGCGCGAGATCATCGTGAAATCATCGTGAGCTCAGTGTGTTGGTTCAGGGCGAGCTAGACGCGACCGACGGGACGTGCGCGAGCAGCGATTGCCGGAGCGCGCGACGACATGACGCAGGTCAGGGCTGCAGCAACGCCATCCGCTGCATCGGATGGCGTGGGCACGGACTTGAGTCGCAGCAGTCGCGTGAGCATGAACTGCACCTGTGTCTTGGTTGCGGCGCCGTTTCCGACGACGGCCTTCTTGATCTCCGCCGGAGGATACTCGACGATCTCGATCCCCGCCTGCTGGCCGGCGAGCAGTATGACGCCGCGCGCGTGGCCGAGCACGATGGTTGTTCGAACGTTGTGTGCGTAGAAGACATCTTCCACAGCGAGCGTGTCCGGTCGATGAGTGCGGATGAGCTCGCTGACACCGTCATAGATCTCCTGCAGCCGCACCGGCAGCGGCTCGCGCGGCTTGGTGCGGATCACGCCGCATTCGATGAGTGAAGCGGCGCCGAGACGCTCGCCGCGCACGACCCCGTAGCCCGTAACCGCGGTACCGGGGTCGATGCCGAGCACGAGCACTACGCCGTGGCCATTTCGTCGGCGTCCATCTCGAAGTTGGCGACGACTCGCTGGACGTCGTCGAGGTCTTCGAGTGATTCGAGCAGCTTGAGCAGAGAGGTGGCGGTGCTACCGGACACCTGGACCGTCGTTTTGGGGAGATACGACACTTCCGACTCCGTGACTTCGACGCCGCCGGACTCCAGCGCTCCCTGAACTTCGTGGAGCGAGTTGGGCGCAGTGGTGATGACGTACTGTTCATCCTCGCGCGCGAAGTCCTCGGCGCCTGCGTCGAGTGCCTTTTCCATCATCGCGTCTTCGTCGTACCTGGCTGCGTCGACGTAGATCTGGCCCTTTCGATCGAACATAAAGGAGACGGAATTGGCCGCGCCGAGATTCCCACCGCCATGCGACAGTTTGTGACGAACGTCGGCCACGGTGCGGGTAGGGTTGTCGGTGACGGTGAAGATCATGATCGCAACGCCGCCCGGTCCGTAGCCCTCGTACGTGACGTCCTGATATTCGACGCCCTCGAGCTCACCGGTGCCCTTCTTCACGGCGCGCTCGATGTTTTCCTTGGGCATGGAGGCCGCTTTCGCAGTGTCTATTGCCGTCCGGAGGCGGGGATTGCCTGCGGGATCACCGCCGCCGAGTTTGGCGGCCATGGTGATCTCACGGATCAACTTGGTGAAATGCGCGCCGCGCTTCGCGTCTGTGGCGGCCTTGTAGTGCTTGATTTGCTTCCATTTACTATGTCCAGCCATGGATCCTGCGTCAGTCTAAGGGGTTTGTTCGTAATATAGACGGAGCCTCTCAGCGAGCATGCCAAGCTCGGTGAGCGCTGCTGGAGAGAGGTGTCCGGTGAGAACTTGCATCAGCTCGCGGAGGCTGGCTGCTGCATCCATGCCGCCTGAAACACTGGCGTCGATCGAGCGCAGGATTGCCATCCGCGCCGGCTGAGGCATGGTGAGTGCCGAGAGCCAGCTTCGGGCGCGCTCGGCACGCGTCACGCGCTCCGCTTCTGGCAGAAGAATGGGCGGAATCGTCGCGAGCATCAACCGTGCGGTGGTGAGTGCCGCCAGCGCCATTTCACGATCCCCACCAAGCGTTGCCGTTCCTGCACATTCGGCCAGGGCCGGAATTACGAACACAACCGGCTCGAGCGAGTACGGAGGGGCGGGTGGGAGCGGGGCGCGCGGGGCGACCTGGCTCACCGCGGGCTGGACAGGGATGGCGGTCACGCGCGGAATCTAGGCACATAACGGAGGAGGGGCTACATTGAACACTTGTCCGAACGGCGGGGCGGATACCTTTATGAAGCCATGGCTTTGAGAGCAAAATCTGTCCTGTGGGTGGATGACGAGAGCGACCTTCTCGAATCACACTGCATTTTCCTGCGTTCCAAGGGATACGACGTGGAATGCG
>DATNCZ010000249.1:0-4684 GCA_035553335.1 Gemmatimonadaceae bacterium | reverse complement strand
ATGGCCGATCCCAAACACGCTTACGTGGACGGTCTGGCTGTGCTCGACGATGTTGGAAGTTATTTCTACAATCGCAAGGAATATTCGCGGTCGGCCTCGATTTTTGCGCTCGCGGAAGCCGAATATCCAAAGGTCCTTGACACCCATCTGGATGCGGCCACGCTCTACCACCAGATCAACCGTCCCGATCTCGAGCGGGCCAGCCTGCGGCGCGCGCTTCAGATGTCACCTGACAACGCGCAGGCCTTGAAGCGTCTGAGCGATCTGGATACGCATATGTAGCGCGTGGCTGTACGTCACTTGATATAGTGATTCGTCGCCAACTACTACGCCGAGCTCGGGTTCAAAGTCTACGGTAATATCTTGCGATTGTGAGAGCCACGCGTTTTTGGGGCCTCGTAGCTCGCTCGCATCCACAGCGTGCCTCCAGGCGGCGTATCCAATACATTTGGATACAGCATGAGCCCGAGCACAGCTGACTGACGCCCTGATGGCGAATCCGACCCTTCAGAAGGTTGACGGCGTTCCGTTATATCCGTCAGAAAACCTGTTCGCCAGGCCGATGTCGCGGTGGCAACGGGTCGTTGCGTCCAGTGGTGTCGCCGTCGTAGTCCTGGTTATCGGCGTGGTCACCTACGGCGGGATCAACAGGACGCGTGACGCCGGCGCGTGGGTCGAACACACACACCTGGCGATCGATCGTACGCGGGCGACCATCTCGGACCTCAAGGACGCCGAAACAGGTCAACGCGGCTTCATCCTGACAGGTGATGAGGCATACCTAGCCCCGTACACCAACGCACTCACGGCGCTGGCGGCCGATACGAGTGCGTTGCGACTGCTGACCGCCGACAACCCGGTTCAGCAGCGACACCTCGACGAGCTCGCGCCCCTGATAACCGCGCGACTCGCCGAGCTCGACTACTCCATCGAGCTGCGACGCACTCAGGGATTGGCGGCCGCCGTTGCCAGGCTGCGTACCAACCGCGGCAAGCAGATCATGGATTCCCTTCGCGCGCGCCTGGCAACAATGGAGTCCACCGAGCGGTCTCTTCTGGCCACCAGGTCGACGGTCGAGGAGTACCACTCCGAGATCGTGACGCTCGTGCTGATCGGCGGTACGCTCGCGGCGGTGCTATTCGCGATAGTTCTCAACGGTCTGCTGACTCGCTACGCCGACGCACAGACCGCCGCCGCCCGTGCGCTCACGTTGCAGAACACGCAGCTGGAATCACAGACTCTCGAGTTGGAACTGCAAAACCAGCAGCTCCAGGAACAGGCGTCCGAGCTGGAGCTGCAGCAACAGCATCTGCACGAGCAGGCCACCGAGCTCGAGGCGCAGAACGAACAGTTGCAGCAGCAGACGACCGAACTCGAGCGCCAGACCGAAGAGCTTCACGTAGCAACCGAAGAGCTGGAAGGGCGCACCAGGGAGTCCGAGCGCGCGCGGGTCGCAGCCGAGCAGGCGCAGCTGGTAGCGGAGTCGGCCAACCGGGCCAAGGCCGAATTTCTCGCGACGATGTCGCACGAGCTCCGTACTCCGCTGAATGCAATCGGCGGCTACGTCGATCTGATGCAGCTCGGCATTCGCGGCGCGGTGACGCCGGAACAGCTCGACGATCTCGCTCGCATCAAGAAAAGCGGCCGTCATCTGCTCGCTCTGATCAACGACATTCTGAACTTCGCGAAACTGGAAGCGGGGAAGGTGGACTTCAACGTTGCCGACACCTCCGTGCTCGAGCTCGTCGGCGGCGTGGAGGCACTCGTCTCGCCACAGATGCACGCAAAGGGAATTCGCATCGTGTACGAACGGTGCGAGCCCGACATTGCGACGCGTGCGGACGCGGAAAAAGTCCAGCAGATACTGCTGAACTTGCTTACCAACGCGCAGAAGTTCACTCCCTCTGGCGGCAGAGTCGGCATCACCTGTGGGACGGCGGATGACTTCGTCAGTATTGCCGTCAGTGACACGGGACGCGGAATCCCGGCGGACAAGCTGGAGAGTATCTTCGAGCCGTTCGTCCAGGTGGACAGGCATCTCGCGACTGATACGGTTCCGTACAGCCAGCGAGGAATTGGCCTCGGTCTGGCCATAAGCCGGGAGCTTGCGCGCGCGATGGGCGGTGACATCACCGCGAAAAGCGTTGTGGAGCACGGATCTATCTTCACGCTCACGCTGCCGCGCGCGATTCCCGTCGATTCCTTCGCGGATGTTGCCGCAAGCGAGCAACAACGCACCCGAGAGGCCGTCGATGCCGGCCGGGAGGTCAACGACCCGCGTGCGGAGGGACATGGAGCCCCGCACGCGGATAGCTCTCAAATCGGTCCCATGGCGCGGCCAGAGAATCCCGATAGCTAGATTTACGGGTACGATCGGGGTGTCCTGAGGAGCGGATGGCGCCATGTAGCGCGATTCTTGCGCTTTGAGAGGTTTATGAACGTTTGGTTGAGCACCACCGCGACGTAATGACCGAGCTGTAGTGGTTTCCGGGCGTGTGCCGATTCCCTCGGCTGACTCGACCGAATCGGCATCGACTGAATCGGCCGACCGTGAATCAGAGCGCGATTCGCCCGTAACGGTCGTCGGAATCGGTGCGTCCGCGGGCGGCCTCGAAGCGTTGTCCGAGTTCTTTCGGAACGTTCCAGCAGATACCGGCCTGGCGTACGTAGTGGTACAGCACCTCAGTCCGACGCACGGAAGCATCCTGGCTGAGCTGCTCGCGCGGCAAGCCACGATGCCGGTACATCAGGCGGCTAACGGCGACCGTGTTGAAGTCAATCACGCGTACGTGATCGCGCCGGATACCAAGATGACGTTGACCGACGGCCATCTGAAGCTGGTGCCGAGAGATCCGGACGACCGCCCACCGTTACCGATCGACGCATTCTTCCGCTCGCTCGCCGAAGTACAGGAACGCAGGACCATCGGCGTGATCCTCTCCGGCACGGGCTCCGACGGCGCGCTGGGCGTTCGCGCGATACGAGGAGCGGGCGGGATCGCGTTTGCGCAGGATCCCGCAACGGCAACCGCCGAGGGGATGCCGCGGTCGGCTATCGCAACAGCGTGTATCGACATCATTGCCGCGCCAGCGGAGATCGCGACGCAGATCGCGCGACTGGGACTCAATCCATACTTGCATCCGCACGCCGGCGACGGCTCATCGGGTGACGCCTCCGACGGGCGTCGCGACTCGGACACCCCACCCAACGACCGGGCAGTGTCCGGTGATGGCGCGGATGCCAGCACGAACGACGCCCCTCTGGCCGCAATCTGCGCGGCGCTCAGGAGTCAGTTCGGCGTCGATTTCGACCTCTACAAGATGGGAACCGTCGAGCGGCGAATTCAGCGACGCATGGCGCTTCGCAGGACCGACACAATCGAACGCTACGCAGATCTGCTGCGTGAAGATGGCGAGGAGTTGAGCACGTTGTATAGCGATCTCCTCATTGGAGTGACGCGTTTTTTCCGCGATCCGGATTTGTTCGATGCGCTGACCAGTACGGTTCTACCGGACTTCCTCGCGCGCCGAGTGGCGGCTGGCCACGCTGCGCGCGCGGATTCGGTTCGCGATGACGCCGCGATACGTGTGTGGATAGCAGGATGTTCGACGGGTGAGGAAGCATATTCGTTTGCCATCTGCCTTCTCGAACTGCTGGAAGCCCATTCGCTCGACACTCCTATCCAGATCTTTGCAACCGACCTGAATGCGGCCGCGATCACTGCCGCGCGCACGGGGATGTATACACGAGGCATCGAGGCCGATGTCACCCCCGAGCGGCTGAGTCGCTTCTTCAGGAAGGAAGACACTGGCTATTGCGTCACGAAGGCTGTGCGGGATTGCTGCGTATTCGCGGTACAGAATATCACGGCGGATCCGCCGTTCTCGCACCTGGACATCGTCAGCTGCCGTAACGTCCTCATCTATCTGCAGCCGAACGCACACACCAGACTGCTGTCGGTCTTCCACTACGCGCTCCGGCCAGGCGGCATGCTCGTGCTTGGCACGTCGGAGTCGGTGAGTACTGCGGCAAGCCTGTTTACGGCGATCGACAAGAAGCGCCGCATCTATACACGCATTCCCGGCCCAGTGCATTCGCTGCAGCTGACCGTTCGTCCGGCACATCCGAGCCGATCATTGATTCAGGATCGCGCCAGCGCATCCGCCGTCGGCGTCAGGCGATCGCAGAACGTGGAAGATTCGGCTGGTGCATCCGCCAATGCGCCGTCTCCCGACATTCAGCGTGCCGCGGATCAGATCGCACTCGGGAGCTATGCGCCGGCCGCCGTCGTGGTGGACGATCAGTTGCGGATACTGCAGTTCCGCGGCCGAACGGGGAAGTACATCGAGCCTGTCGCAGGCACTGCGAGCTTTCTGTTGCTGAACATGGTCAAGTCAGAATTGGCAAGCGAATTGCGCAAGGTGCTGGAAATAGCTCGAAACGAAGCTCGGCCGGCGCGCGTCGAAGGCGTTTCGTTTCACGACGGGAAGCATATTGAATACGTCAGTCTCGACGTGCGCCCGTTTCGCGTAACAGGATCCGATGCAAAGTTCTTCATCATTTCGTTCGAGGAAAGCCGTGCCGACGGAACGCGTCCGTCGGCCGACGATCACACCGGGCAGCCCAGCGCGAGCAGGGGCAGCGGCGCCAGGCGCGGCGCGCGCGCAAGTATCGCTGAACGGAA
>DATNCZ010000248.1:0-3260 GCA_035553335.1 Gemmatimonadaceae bacterium | reverse complement strand
CGCGAAGAGATCCGATGCATCGTACTCGGAAAAGGAGCCCGGCCGCTGGGAAGTGAAGACGGGACCTGCCCACATTCTGTACTCACCAAAGGACACCGCGGCCAACAAGTACACCGTGTCCGCCACGTTCGAGCAGCTGGAAGCCCCGTCACATCCTGAAGCATTCGGCGTCTTCGTCGGTGCGTCCAACCTCGGCACGCCAACCGCCAGGTACACCTATTTCATAGTGCGAGGCGACGGCAAGTACATGGTGAAGGTCCGCGACGGCGCGAACACCCGCACTGTGATGGACTGGACCGCGCACCCTTCGATCCCCGTACAGGATGCATCCGGCAAGGGACTCTACGGAATCAAGATCGACGTCAGCGGCAAGACGGCGAACGTCAGCGTGAACGGCGTCCCCATCACCACCATCACCGGAAAGGACATACCGCTGAACGGAATCACGGGCGTGCGGATCAACCACAACCTGCACCTGATAGTGACCCCCGTATCCGTGATCCGGGGGCGGGCGTAGGGACGGACCATTGGATGCGCCGAATTGGTACGCCTGCGTTTCCAACGATTCCCCCCACGCGCCGAATTGGTACGCCTGCGTAGGGCGCGGATTCTTCCGCGCCTGGCCCCGTTACGCGCAATCGGAATCGGATGGCCGCCGCGTCGATTCACCGCACCACACGCCTGGCCCCGTCCGGCGCAATCGGAACCGGATGACCACGTCGTCGATTCACCGCACCACACGCCTGGCCCATTTACGCGCAATCGCAATCGGATGTCCACCGCGTCGGTCGCGCCTACACCCTGCGCGTCTCACCGTGCGCCATCACCCATAGCATCTCCGGCTCCAGCCCCGCCTTTGCCCACTCCACGCGTGTAAGTGCCGGTGGCTCGTCCAGCGGCTCATCCGTGAGCTTGAAAGTCCCCCAGTGCATCGCGATGAACCTGCATGCCTGTCCCGAGTTCTCCGCGATCACATCGACATAAGCCGAAACGGCCTCATCCGGCGCCATGTGCACCGGCTGCATGAACCAGCGCGGATCGTAAGCGCCGATCGGAATGAACGCAGCCTCGAACGGGCCGAGTCGCCGCGTGATCTCGCCGAACTCCGGATGCCGTCCAGTGTCACCGGCGAAGAAGACAGCGCGATGGCCCGCACGGATTGTCCAGCCGCACCAGAGCGTCGAGTCCCGGTTGTCGGGGCGTCTGCCGGAAAAGTGTTGTGCCGGTGTGCAGGTGACGTCGAGGTTGTGCAAGTGCACGCTCTGCCACCAGTCCAGCTCCGCCACGACCCGTGCACCGCGAGCACGGAGCCAGGCGCCGACGCCGATGGGTGCGATGAATTGCGCGTGCGGATGCTGCGCGGCTATGCGCCGTATCGTTGCGACGTCGAGATGGTCGTAGTGGTCGTGTGAAAGAAGCACCAGATCGATCGGCGGCAGCGAATCGAAGCTTACTCCAGGTGCCGTTGCGCGCTTGGGGCCGGCGAAGCTCACCGGCGACGCACGGTTGCTCCAGATCGGATCCAGCAGGATGTTCACGGATCCGATCTGGAGCAGAAAGCTCGAATGGCCTATCCACGTGACGACGACTTCGTCCGTCGATGCACGTGCGGGGAATGCCGGAGTTGCGCGGGGAAAGATCGACACCGGCGGGTCCGGGCGCCGAGTTCTGCGGCGGTCCCGGACCCATTTCAGTACATCACGCAGTCCGTGAGGAGTCGTGTGTGGCCACGGGTTCAGGAATTTCCCGCGGGCGCTTTTGTGTGTCGGCATCTGTGACTGAACCCTTCTGTCCTCTGGCGGCTGCATGCATCAACATTAAGCGACGCCACATGACGAGGCGCTTTCGGTCGGAGCCACCCATTTATCGGCACTCCAGGCAGTTGGTTGCTTCGGGGACGACGAGCAGGCGTCCATACGCAATGCCCTCGCCGCAGTGCCCGCAGACCCCATACCTGCCGTCCTCGATGCGCCTCAGTGCCTCGGTGAGCTCTGCATACCGAGCATGGACGCGGCCGGTGAGCGTGACCGTGAGGCCACCGTCGCTCGCCGTGCCGGAAGCGACACGAAGCGACGAGCTGTCCGCGAGGAGTGCCTCCTCCTGCGCGTCGCGCGCGAGCGATCGCTCGATGCGTGCCAGCTCCGAGCGGATGTCCGCCTCCAGCTCGCGCAGTTGTGCACTCGATATTGCTCCGGTCGATCTCATTTCGGTCCTCCTGTATCTGGTGAATGGCAGGCACTGGAGCCCGCCCGTACATCGTCATTCCCGCGTCCCGTCGTCATTCCCGCGAAAGCGGGAATCCATCTGCTGCCGGTCCACTTTCATCTTCATCGCATCCTGAGACCGACAACACGGATCCCAGGGTGCGAATCGTCCGCGCAATACCGGCCTCGTCTACCCTTCCGCGTTCGTCCAGAACGCCATCCTCTCCGAGCGCGGCAGCGCCAGCCGCGCGATCGCGCCCGCGCGAACCGCCGCCTTGTAGCGCTGGAACGATGCCGGATCGTCGTGCCAGAACGTTGCCGGCAGCTCGATCAGCGCCCGCAGCAGATCGCCGCGAAAGCATCCAGCCGATGCAAGTGGATCACGCTCGATCACATCCAGCACCATCGGCACGACTTCGTGCAGATCGGCGCGGTGGTGCAGCGCCTTCAGCAGATCCGCGTCGTTTTCAATGCACTGTTTCATTTCTCTGACGGTTACCGCTCTCGCTTCTTCTAATTGCGTTGCCATTGATGGTTTCCGATTCCTCCTCCTTTCGGTGCGCCTGACGTTGCGTGTTGCGTTCGGAGATCGCTGGTGGCGTGCAGACCGGGATTGCGAATTTGGTCCATAGTGCCTTCATCCTTGCCTCCTGCGTGATTCGAGCAAGTGCGTGGTGCCGCGTGAAGCGTTCGTAGAGCGTGCGTTGGGTACGCGTGCTGGAAAACGAAAAACACCCCGCCAGGCTGGAAAAGCGCAGGCGGGGTGTCGAGTTGGCGAGCGGTGAAGCTCGCCTCTGACTGTGGGCCGGATCAACCGCTGTAGCGGTACTCCTGGCTGCCCGTCCTGCTATTGGGAGATGTGCGCGGTCGCATGGCCGACACTCGGCTGCAACTCGTGCTCCGGCGCATCATCCATCTGAGATCGACTCGTTTGGGCGCGCGCAAGCCGACCGGCCGGCAGGCCATGGACCGGCCAGTGCCGCAAGTCGGATCGAGATCCGCGCGCTGAGTTGAAGTCGACATTAGATGATCTCCGTTAGCAAAAAAGGTCGCGTG
>DATNCZ010000247.1:0-10144 GCA_035553335.1 Gemmatimonadaceae bacterium | reverse complement strand
AAGCTCGGCGCCGACGCCGTCGCCACGGTCGGGCTCACCGAATCGCTGCTGACCGTTCTGTACGCAATGGCGATGGGGCTGTCCATCGGCGTCACGGCGATGGTCGCGCGGCGCATCGGCGAGCACGACGTCGAAGGGGCGAGAGATGCTGCGGTGCAGGGAGTCATCGTCGGACTCGTGATTGCAATTGTCCTTGGCGTCGCCGGCGTGATACTGGCGCCACGGCTGCTCGGTCTCATGGGTGCGTCGCCGCAGGTCATCGCGATCGGATCGAACTTCACGCGCGTCATGCTCGGTGGCGACGTGAGTGTAGTGCTGCTGTTTCTCGCCAACGCTGTGTTCCGCGGCGCCGGCGACGCTGCGATAGCGATGCGGGTTCTCTGGCTGGCGAATGCGATCAACATCGTGCTTGGACCATGCCTGATCTTTGGACTGGGTCCGTTTCCCGCGCTGGGCGTGACCGGTGGTGCAGTGGCGACGACGATTGGACGCGGCACCGGCGCGATGTACGCACTGTCGCGGCTGGTGCGCGGCGGCGGAAAAATCGCGGTGACACGCAAGGACGTGCGCGTGAGGCCGCGCCTGATGGGAAAGCTCATCACGCTGTCGGCGGCCGGCACGTTCCAGATGATCATCGGAATGGCGAGCTGGATCGGGCTGGTGCGTATCGTCTCGACATACGGCAGCGACGCGCTGGCGGGCTACACGATCGGTGTGCGGTTGATCGTCTTCGCGCTGCTCCCGTCGTGGGGAATGAGCAACGCCGCCGCCACGATGGTAGGCCAGGCTCTGGGCGCCAACGATCCGGAGCGTGCGGAGCGAGCAGTGTGGCGCGCCGCTGCGTACAACACGCTGTTTCTCACGACCATCGGATTGTTGTTCGTGATCGCAGCGGCACCGATCGTCAGCATCTTCACGAGCGATCCTCTGGTCGCGGGATACGCAGTCGACTGCCTCCGGACCGTTTCGTACGGATTCCTGTTGTACGCCGGCGGAATGGTATTGACGCAGGCGTTCAACGGCGCCGGCGATACGTGGACGCCGACAGTGCTGAATCTTCTGGTCTTCTGGGTATTCGAGATTCCGCTCGCGTACGTCCTCGCGAAGACGCTGAACATGGGCCCGCACGGCGTGTTCCTGGCGATCACCATCTCGTTCTCCGCACTCACGATCGTCAGCGCGATCGTGTTCCGGCTCGGGCGGTGGAAGCGGCGCAAGGTCTGAGCTGCCCGGAGGGCGCCCTGTCTCATCCAGATTGATACTTGACAACGGCAACTAATTGATTGACTTTGTCAAATATCACCCACGGAGGGGCAGGGGAATGAGTACGGCTCGAAAAGTGGCAGGGCGGGTCGAGAAGAGCGCGCTGAAGCAAGCGCCGACGACATCGGCCGTTGATCCGGCGCGGATCGAGGAGATTCGCCGCTTCAATCGCTTCTACACGCGAGAGATTGGCGTGCTGGAGCAGGGTCATCTGCACAGCCCGTTCTCACTCGCTGCTGTGCGGTTGATGTACGAGCTGGCGCACTGGAACGACGATCGCGCGGATCCGCCGACCGCGACGGACGTCGCGCGCGAGATGGGGCTGGACGCCGGCTACCTTAGCCGGCTCCTGCGCGACCTCGTGCGCAAGCGGCTCGTGAAGCGCGCGCCATCGCCCACCGATGCAAGGCAGCACCATCTGCGGCTCACAGCCGAGGGCCGCAGCGTAGCCGCGGATCTCGAAAAGCGCGCGAAGGCCGACATCGCGACATTGCTCGCACCGCTCGGCGACAACAAGCAGCGTCTGGTGATCGATGCGCTCCGGACCGTACAGGCCTCGCTTGCGGTTCGGTCACATGATACCGCGCCCGACGTCTCCGTCGAAGCACCAGCATTCATCGTCAGGCCACCGCGTGCCGGCGACCTGGGCTGGGTGGTTGCTCGACATGGTGCGGTGTACGCAAAGGAATACGGCTGGAATGAAGAATTCGAAGGTCTGGTCGCGCGCATAGTCGCGGATTACATCGAGCATCACGATGCGGAGCGCGAGGCGTGCTGGATAGCGGAGCGGGATGGCGACAACGTGGGCAGCGTATTTCTCGTCCGGCATCCGGAACGTGCGGGCGTCGCGAAGTTGCGCTTGCTTCTGGTCGAGCCGTCCGCGCGCGGGCTCGGCGTCGGGCGACGGCTCGTGGAAGAGTGCACGCGATTCGCGCGGAAGGCTGGGTACCACACCATCACGCTCTGGACCAACAGCATTCTGGATTCAGCACTGCGCATCTACGCCGCCGCGGGATACACGATGATCGAAGAGACACCGCATCACAGCTTTGGACATGACCTGGTGAGTCAGACGTGGGAGCTCGAGCTGTAGACCGGATGGCGCGTCGACGCTCTCAGGGATTCGCCGGCGCCACCCGCGATGCCGTTCTCGTACGTGCCACCAGAAACAATCCCGACGCCACCACCAGAACTCCACCGATCACGGAGAACTCCCTGACCGTCGCATTGCTCAGGATCCACACGATCACCGCAACCGCGAGAAACGGCACCGCGGCTCCGCCCGGAATCCTGAACGGCGTTCCTCCCGCCTGAACGTTTCGTCTCCGCAGCTCCCATGCGGAGATGCAGCAGAAGAGATACAGCACCAGCACGGCGATGTTGCTCAGAATCGCAAGCTCGGCGAATCCGCCGGTCACAGCAACGATGAAGGTCATCGCGCACTGCGCTGCGATCGCGACTGCCGGTGTATCGTACTTCCGATGCACGCGTGCGAAGATCGGGGGAAGAATTCCATCGCGCCCGAACGCGTACAGCGCGCGCGGGGCGGTAAGCATCATTCCGCTCACGTAACCGAACATCGAGATGCTCGCGCACACGCCGATGAATATCGCGCCGCCCGCTCCCGCCACGGCGCGCGCGGCAGATGTCAGCGGGGCCGCCTGCTCCAGCGCGAGCTGCGGACCGAGTATCATCTGGGCGACGTACTGTATCGACACGTACAGAATCGTTATCGCTGTCATCGCCATGAACAACGCTCGCGGCACTGTCCGCGCTGGATCCTTCACCTCGCCACTTGGCACCAGTGCGAACTCGATTCCGGCAAACGCGAAGATCAGCACGATCACGGATCTGCCAAGTTTCGCCGGCGCGATATTGCCAAGCACGTCTGGCGCGCCGCCGTGTGCGAGTGCTGCGCCAATCACCACGAACACGATGAGCGGCAACAGCTTCACGATCGTCACCAGCTCCAGGAACCGCGTGCTCTGCCTCGTTCCGCGAATGTTCAGCGCACCGAACAACAGAAACACCAGCGCCAGTATCAGCGCGCGTGGTACGGGTTGCGCAAGCGGTGCCCAGAACACGGCGATCGATCCGATGAACGCACTTCCCACCGCCGCTGTCGCCGTCGTCCCCACGAGCCACAGCAGCGTTCCGACGAGAAATCCAACGTACTTGCCGAGCGCGATCTCGACGTACGCATAGGGGCCGCCCGTGAGCGAAACTCTGCTTCCGGCCTGCGCGAAACACAACACGATGAGTCCCATCGCCGCCGCGACGACGACGTACGCAACCGGCGCCGACGGCCCGATCGCGGCCGCAACAACGGCAGGAAGCACGAATATTCCGCCGCCAACCGTGACGTTGAACGCCGTGGCCGCAAGCGCCCGCACGCCGATCGCGCGCTCGAGGCCGTGCTCGGTATTTGCAGGGCCATCATCTCCGGGTAAGCGGGTATTTGTGGCCGAGGATGTACGTGTAGCATCCATCGTTGCAGGTGTCGGCTGTAGGTGGATGAAGGGGCGAGGCTACGATAGCATTTCAGATGACAGGCAGGGATGCATCCCTGCCCCACCTATATCTGGCATCTTTGCTGGTGGCTGAGCCTCGTCATTCCGGCAATCGATGACGCGGCGTACTGATGCATTTTAGGCTACGATGCCATTTCAGGCCACGATTGCATTTCAGGTGACAGGCAGGGATGCATCCCTGCCCTACCTATATCTGGCATCTTTGCTGGTGGTTGAGCCTCGTCATTCCGACGATCGATGACGCGGCATGCTGATATGCGGCTGGACTCTTTCACGATCACCGCTTCGCAGACCGATGGTCCGCGAAGGTGGGGCAAGGATGCATCCTTGCCTGTCATTTCAAAAAACCCTGCATCCCTGCCTGTCACAGCAAATCCCCGGCATCCCTGCCTGTCACATCGCTAACCCGGGTAGTGTGGATGCTCCACATATGCTGGACGTAGATCCGCGATTGGCATCGATGCGTCGGAAATATGCGTCGGAATCGACGGCGCCGCCTGCTCCCTCGGCTCCGGATCTTCCAACTGCTCGGCGCGTTCTTCCGGCACAGCCAGCCGGCGCAACGTGAGATCGATGCTGTCGATCGTATCTATCTCGGCGGCTGTTCCCGCTCCGAGATCGCGGAACTTTCGTGCCTGCGGCAGCACCTTGCGCTCGAGCGAACCCACTGCGCTGTTGTACGCTTCCACCGATTTCTCCAGCCCGCGCCGCAGTGTGTCGAAGTGATTCGAGAACGTGCTGATGCGGACGTACATCTCGCGGCCAAGCGCGCTGATCTCCTCGGCATTCTTCGCCACGCGATCCTGCTGCCAGCCGTACGCGATCGACCGCAGCAGCGCGATCAGCGTCGTCGGGCTGGACGGAATCACGTGCTGGTCCACACCATACTCGATCAATCCGGGATCGTACTGCAGCGCGGCACTGAAGAACGTTTCGCCCGGAAGAAACATCACGACGAACTCCGGCGTCGATTCGAACTGTCCCCAGTACGCTTTCTGGCCGAGCTTGACCATGTGGTCGCGCACCTGACGCGAATGGTCGCGCATCAACCGCTCGCGCTCCAGCTCGTCGTTGCACTCTGTTGCAGCGAGATACGCCATCAGCGGCGCCTTGGCGTCGACGATGATCACCTTTCCGCCCGGCAGTCGCACGGTGAGATCGGGACGCAGTCTGCCGTCTTCCGTATCCACGCTCGTCTGCTCGGCGAAATCGCAATGATCCAGCATGCCGGCCATCTCGCACACTCGCTTGAGCTGGATCTCGCCCCAGCGGCCGCGTACGGCCGGTGCACGCAGCGCATCGCCCAGTTGCTTCGTACGGCCGCTCAGCTCGCGCTGCGCTTCTCCCATCGACCGGACCTGCTCGATCAGCGACTCGTACGATCCAACGCGCGCGAGCTCGACCTTCTGCAGCGTGCCGTCCATCTTCTCGAGCGTTTCCTTTATCGGCGACACCAGCTCGGTTATCGCCTGCTGCCGCAGCTCCAGATCGGAGGAATTGCTCTGCTGCATCTCCGTCAACGACGTGCGCGCGAGCTGCAGAAACGATTCACTGTTCTGACGCAGCGCTTCCGCCCCCATGGACTGGAATGCTTCGCGCAGCCGCAGCTCCGCCTGCTCCATCACAGCGACCTTGTCGGTGTTGCTCTTTCGCTCGGCGTCGAGCTGCGCGGCGAGCGCCGCACGTTTCACATCGGCAGCGCCGAGCTGCTCCACTCGCAGTGTGAGCCGCGCGGCCTCTGCGCTACGTATTTCGTAGCGCGCCGAGAGATCAGCGATCCTGCTCTGCAGGGTGCCGAACAATGCGCGCTGTCTGCCCGCTGCCGCGAGCCAGCCGAGGCCGATGCCAAGCAGTAGAAGGCCGATGGCGGCGGCGAGTGTGGTGATGGTGAACATGTCAGACACGGGACGCTCCCGATGCAGCGTGCGCCTCGCCCCAGACGCGATCGCTCAGCTTGTAGCCCTTGAGCTTTGCCAGCTGCACCGCCTGGCCCACGTGCAGCGCCAGGTGGACCGTCGCGTTGACGAAGTCCTCGTACACCGTCCAGTGGCGTCCATCCGGATCGCGTGACGGCGCGGCGTAGTCTTCAGTGGTGAGCGAATCCATCGCAACGCGCACATCGTCGATGGCGCGCTCGAGCTCGTCCAGTATCTCGCGCTTGGTGAGCCCGCGCGATGCGTCGAACTCTTCAGGGCGATTGCGAACGTAGTCCGTACCCGCGATGTGCCGGCCGATGAAATGTCTGAGGTTCCCCGCGCAGTGCAGCGCCAGCACCGCGACAGGATTGACACCAGGCGCCGGTTGCCACCAGATGGAGTCGTCGTCGAACGGCTCTATGGCCGCCTGCATCATCAGGGGAAGCGCGCCCGTCAGCCGGGTGCGCAGCGCGGTGACCTGAAGGTCCTTGGGGGGAGGAGCTGCCATCGTCGTGTCGGATTTTGGAATGTCGAGCGCGGCCGCACTCGTGCCGCCAGGCCGCGCGAAAACAGCTACGCGGGACCCGCCGCTTGGAAACACGACAGTTCGGGGTCAGGTTCCGTAACATCGAATCCGATACTTGTTTTGCAAAATTTTTCCCGGGCCGTTTCGAATCGATAATCTCCATCGATTCCGAGCGTACAGACCGTACTCGACGTGCTCGAGAACGTCATCAATTCAGGCATCAGTTGATGTATCTTTTATGCATATCCCCCTGGAGTATCGATATGCGTACGACGCTGAACCTGGACGACGACCTGATCGCTGAAGCCCAGCGGCTGGCGGGGATCACCGAGCGCACCGCTGTCATCCACGAAGGACTTCGGGCGCTCATCGAGCGCGAAAGCGCTCGCCGGCTGGCACGCCTGGGCGGCAGCGAGCCCGCGCTGCGTCCCGCACCCAGACGCCGGTCAGCCAGCGCGTGATCCTGGCCGATACGTCAGTGTGGGTTCAACACCTGCGCAGTGGAGATACCCGGCTCGTCGATGCGTTGGAAGCAGGCCGCGTGTGCATCCATCCATTCATCAAGGGTGAGATTGCATGCGGCAATGTGAAGAACCGTACGGAGCTGCTCGAACTGCTGGGACATCTTCCGTCCGCAACTGTCGCGACCGACGCCGAAGCGCTGGTATTTCTCGAACGGCACAAGCTGGTGGGGCGCGGCATCGGCTTCGTCGACGCGCATCTTCTGGCTTCCGCGGCACTGAGCGCCGCAACTATCTGGACTCACGATCGACGCCTCGCGGCCGTCGCAACGGAGCTGAAGCTCGGGGCTTCCCGGATTGAATGAATGCACCCGATTTTCGTCATTCCCGCTGTAGGGCGCGGACGGGGCGGGGACAGGAACCCATTGACTTCGTCTTTCCCGCGAAAGCGGGAATCCATTTGCTGCACTTGCCTCCGTCTCGACCTCACACTCGGAGCCCCCGCCCTTGAAGGCTGGCGCCGCACTCCCAAAAATGCTACGATCACGCGTGGAGACGGACCTCGACAGACTGATCCAGCGCGCGAAATCCGACCAGGGTTCGGCGGACGAGCTGTTCGCGCTGCTGTATCAGGAGCTGCACCGGCTCGCCGAGCACAATCTGCGACGCAGCAACGCGACCATAACGCTCGACGCCACGACGTTGCTGCACGAGGCGTATCTCAACATCTCCGGGCGCAGGGACGTCTCGTTTGCCGATCAGCCGTCCTTCCTCGCGTACGCTTCCCGCGCGATGCGCGGCCTGGTCATCGATTACGCGCGGCGTCGGCGTGCGCTCAAGCGCGGGCGTCAGCTCGAGATCACTCTCGCTGGCGATGAACAACCGTCGGACGACGCCGTGCGACGATCGCAGGAGCTGGAAAGGCTCGGCGATGCGATCGAGGAGCTCGCGCTGCTCGATCCGGCGCTCGCCGAGCTGGTGGATCTGCACTTCTTCTGCGGGTTCGCGTTCACGGAGATCGCGGAGTTCCGCGGATCGTCGGAGCGCACCGTGCAGCGCGACTGGCGGAAGGCGCGACTGCTTCTGCAGCATTCGCTGATGGATGAGGACGGCGACCGGACGTAAGTCGCTCCGTCGCCGTCGTCCCCCGCATCTTCTCCCTACCGCTGCAGCGTTCCCATCAACTCCACCGCTTGACGCATCCGCGGATGCTCTCCACCCGCTCCATTGCGCAGTGCAACAACCGAACGCGCAAGCTCTGCACGTGCACGCGACGTGTCACCACTAGCCAGCATCGCGCGCGCCTCGATGAGTCCTGCCTCACCAACATACGCGCTCCGCGTTTCCGTGAGTGAATCCAGTGTTGCCTTGGCGCGCGCATCGCGTGCATAACCGAGCGCCTCACTCGGATGGCCCAGCGCGAGCGCAGTCTCCGCCGCCAGAATCAATGCTGCGTGAAACGTGCTTCTACGCGTGCCATTGAAGTATCCGTTCGACCGCAGCATCTGCACGACGAGCGTGTGTGCGCCCGCCGTGTCGCCATTGCGCAACGCAAGCATCGCGTGCAGCATACGAGAGTCCGTCACCTGATCGTCGCTGCTGAACTTCATCTGCCCCGCCGCGATCCGATCGAACCGCGCGGTCGTGCTCCGGGCACCTGAGATGTCCCCGAGCTGGAGTTGCGCCTGCGCCAGTCCGAACAGACCGCGTCCTTCCCAGTAGGTGTTCTTCTCGCTCGCTGCCTGGCTCGCAAGCAATCCGAAATACTTTACCGCGGAATCCGCATGGTCCTCGAACAACGCGGCATGCGCATAGTGAATGAGCGGCTGCGATGGCAGGTCACCGCCCGGATCGCTCCGCTTCATGCGCTCCAGCAGATCATGCAACGACCGCTCGGCGGCGGCCACCTCGCCAAGACTCATCAGTGACACGGCGCGATCGTGCTGGAGGATCGTCCGGCTCATCGTCTCGCCACGACCACTCCGGTCGAGAACGGTCATCGCGCTGTCGTACGTTGCGAGTGCCGCGCGATGCTGTCCCTGCTCGTCGAGTGCGTCGGCAAGCGACGAGAACAGTCCTACATACAGCATATCCTTCGTTTCACCGAGACTGTCGCGGATGAACATTGCGCGACGGATCGCCGGGACGGCACGCACGTGATCGGGGCCGGCCTCATTCTCGAGATCGGCCAGAGACTGCAGACACGTCACTTCGACACGCGGATTGGGAGTTGCGCGAAGCATCGCCAGTGCGCTGTCGATCATCCGCTGCGCGTCGTCGTAGCGTCCTTCTGTCCGAAGGTTGTCCACGATGTCGCAACGCGCTTGTATCATCTGCCCCCGGTCGCCCGCGGCGACGGCCAGTGAATCGGCGCGTGCGAGCAGCGTGCCGCGAATCTTGCTGTCGCCAAGCTCCGCGTAACGCGCGGAGAGCTGGAGCAGGATAGGTGTGAGCAGGCGCGGATCACCGCCGTACTCTCGTTCGAGTGCATTACGCGAGCGATCCAGGATCTCGCGCATGGTGATCGGCCTGTCACCGATCTGTGACATGAGCTGGGACTGGAACTCCACCTGCGCATCAGCGCGCTGGCTCTGGTACAAGGCCGCGTCGCGCTGCCGTTGCGCTTCGCTCATCTGCACGAACGAGAACGCGGTAGCAGCGAGCACGGCCACCGACGCGAGCGTTGCGCCAGCTACGCCAGCGCGATGTCTGCGAACGAACTTCCGCGTGCGGTACGCGAGTGAATCACGCCGCGCTCGCACCGGCTCGTGCCGAAGATAGCGACGGAGGTCGTCCGCGAATACGTCCACGGTCTGATACCGCAGACGGGATTCCTTGTGCAGTGCCTTTGCGAGAATACTGTCGAGGTCGCCGAGTCCGAGCCGCGCGGCGCGCACCTCGCGCAACGCGCGAATGGTATCCGCTGGAGTGGTGCACCCCATCGAAGTCGGATGATGACCGGAGATCAGCATGTACAGGAGCACTCCCGCGGCGTACACATCCGTCGCGGTCGTGATCGGTTCGCCGGATACCTGTTCCGGAGCGGCGAATTCCGGCGTCAACACGCGCGTCGTTTCCACCGTGAGCGCAGTGGACTCGTCGTCGACGTCGCCGCTCAGCAACTTGGCGATGCCGAAGTCGAGCAGCTTCACGGTGCCGTCGCGAGTAACCAGAATGTTGGACGGCTTGATGTCGCGATGCACGATGAGATTCGCGTGCGCGTGACCGACTGCCGCGAGCATGTCGAGCACCAACTCGATACGCGCATCGGTCGAGAGCGCGTGTTGCCTGGCGTAATCGTCGATGCGTACGCCATCCACGTATTCGAGTACGAGATACGGTTGACCGCCGGGTGTCACGCCCGCATCCATCAGTCGTGCGATCCCGGGATGGGTGAGCCGTGCGAGCACCGAGCCCTCGCGCCGGAAGCGCGCCTCGCCGGACGGA
>DATNCZ010000246.1:0-10433 GCA_035553335.1 Gemmatimonadaceae bacterium | reverse complement strand
CGTCACGCATGGAGGTTGCACCGGCGAGGTCGGTTGCCGTAACGAGCAGCGTGCGCGATGAGTCCTTGTCAGTCGCGAACTGGCGCGTGATTGCGGCACGAACGGCGTCGGCATTCTGAACGTGTTCAGCGGTTTTCTCGTCCAGCGTCTGCTTGAGTACTTCGAGCGCGTCTGCGACGAGCGCGTTGCCATGCAGCGTGTATGGCAGCTCCGCATCCGCGCCGGACGGAGTTGCGTCGGTTCTGTACAATGGCAGCGATCCATGACGCGATGCTGCGATGTCGTCGTTCGCCGCATAAAGCGCCTCGGCGATCGGCGCATCCTCGACGATCCGGTCGTCACCCGTCTGCGCTACGTAGCGGTCCACAGAGACTGGATATGCAGCCGCCGCATCGAGACAGAACGCCACATCGAACGGAGTGCCATCGATGTAGTTGACACCGCGGCCCGGCGCGTATCCATGCAACTCGCAGGTTCTCAGCAACAATTCGCGCGCGAGCGCGGTATCGGCGAGCTGAAATGCCGGTACCAGCCACATCAGCGCCTCGTAGTCGCGTACAGTCAACCCCTGCGCAGACCATGGAATGCGTGAGCGGAAGATGTACCAGCGAGCGTCGTCGATCGCTCGACCGGCAGCGTAAAAGTACGCGAACATCAGATGCCGATTGATGAGACGGTCGGCTGCGGGAATGCCGGTGGATTGTTGCAACGTCGAGATTGCGTCGCGCGTCTGGGCCGCGAGAGTTCGCCAGCCGCGGCGCCGCATGCGCTGCACCATCGCGACGGCACCGTCGACTTCGGGACCAGCCGCGGCATACAACGCAAGGTCGACGCGCTCGCCTGGTTGCAGCAAAGCCTCGCGGCTCAACGTGAAACGGGCTGTGCCATCGGTGGTCTCGGCGACGGTACCGATCATCGAATCGCCTGTCAATGCCAACGCTGTCTCGGAGCCGCGATTCGTTCCGCGCAGAGTGATCATGTCGTCCGTCAACGTCGCGATGTGCGGGTCGTCGAAGCGGCGCGCGGTACGAATGCGGTGTTGCCGAACGCCGAGCGTGCCTTGAGCGCGAAAGGTGACAGCGGCAGGCGATTGACCGCGATTCTCGATCGAGATCGCGTAGACGAAGCCAGGGAAGTCGGCGGCGCGGCCACAGGGAGCGAAGATGGTTCCGCGTATGACGATGTCGCCGACCGTCGCGTTGAACGCTGGCAGCCACTCGAGGACGCGCTGCCAGGCCATCCGGGTCGTGGCGAGCTCGATCGGAGCGCCGTTGGCCTCGAAGCCCAGGCGCAGCAGCGGCTCACCTGCCCCGTTCTCGAAGTCAGCTGCACCGGCGAACTCGATGGCACCCCTGTGGGCCAGCGAGATCAGGCCGATTCCATGGATGGAACCATCGGCCGGATGCACGCACGGCAACGAGAGCCAGTGGTTCCCGGTTACCTGCCACGGGATGGTTGGTGGCGTGCGCAGCTCAGACCTCACTTAGCTTTGGTTGACACGGACGGAACCGGAATGCTAACGTCCCCGCGTCGCGCCTACAACGATTTTTACCGAGAGCACATGCCCGGACGCTGGTTCCAAGCAGCAATTTTCACCCTCACGGCGTCGCTGTGCGCTGGCGCGGCTGGTGCCCAGGCGATCACCGGGCTGGGCGAAGATGCATCGATCACGCCGTCGGGCAGCTTCCGGATCAAGGTGGAAAGCGACTGGTCGTACTGGGATCAGCTGTTCGTTTCGCCCAAGCCGGGCGTGGCGGGAGTTCTCCAGCCGCTCGGCCGCCGGTTCAGTCTCGACAGCGTGGGGGTGGCACAGCTGCCCATCCTCAAGCCGGTTCAGGACACCTTGCGGGCAATCACGGGCGTGTCAGGCCTCAACGTGTCGGTCGGGAGGACTGTCACGCAGGTGACGGACCGTGTCGCGAATGTTCCGATATCGATCGAGGCTGGAATCTCGCGCTGGTTGTCGGTGACTGCGATGGTTCCGATCGTGCACACGCGGACGAGCGTGTTCTTTCGCGCGAACCCCGGGGCGAACGAGGCCAACCTGGGTCCCAATCCGGCTGCTGCCGGAGATGCAGTCGCGCGAGCAACGGATTCCATCTTCACTGCACAGGTGATCACGGCGGCGACGGCGGTCAGGGCGTATTGCTCCGGTTCGGGCGCAAGCGATCCGCAATGCGCCGGATCTGCCGCGCTCGTCGCGTCAGCGACGGGATTCGGCAACTCGGTCGCGTCTCTGTACATGAACGGCGCGCTGGTACCGACGCGTGGAAGTACCGTGCAGAGCGCGGTCGATGCGCGTGTCAGCAGCGTGCGCGGTGCGTTGAACGCGTTCGCGGCGAATCCCGCGACGGGGGTGCCGGCCATCACGGCCACAGGTGTCGTGGGAGCTCCGACTCCACTGGCGACGCCGGGCGTGCAGACGCTGCTGAGCGATCCGTCATACGGGGTCGCGCTGCAGCCTTTCCAGACGATCGAGCGAACGGGCCTCGGCGACGCGGAGCTGACTGCGAAGCTGTTGCTGTTCGATTCATTTCGCGCACGCAATGCATCACGTTTCACACCGCACGGCATCAATGCCCGGCTCGCGGTTGCGGGCGGATATCGGTTCCCAACGGGATCGCTTCCGGCGTCCGATGCGCTCACTGACATCGGAACGGGAACGCATGCAGGCGCAGTTCTCGCGCGCGGCTATCTGGACATTCTGCTGGGCGGTCACTTCTGGGTTTCCGGAGTTGCACGGTATGCAAAGGCGACGAGCGATTCGATGACGGTACGATACGCACCCGGCGTTACGTTCCCTCCGGCCGCCACCGCCGTTGCCGTCAACCGGCAACTCGGAAACATGCTCGAGATCGAGGCGACGCCGCGCTGGGTGTTCAACGATTTCGTCTCACTGGGCGGTCAGTATCTGTATCGTCACAAGACGGCCGATGCGTACACGGCAGGTGGCGTTGCACTACCGGACCTTGGACTTGGCACGGACTTCAAGGAGCAACGAGTCGGCGGTGGGATTGCGTTCTCGAATGCGCACGCAGTGAGTCAGGGGAAGTCGAAGATTCCGTTCGACGTTAGTTATCTGCATACGGAGACGGTGAGCGGGACCGGCGGCGCGGTGCCGAAGTTGATCAACGATCAGATTTTGGTTCGGTTGTATTGGCGGCTGAAGCGGTAGGAGTCGGTGGTGACAGGCAGCGATGCATCCCTGGCCTGCATCAGACTGGCATAGTCACAGGGTGCATCCTTGCCGCACACTCGGCCGGCATGATGACAGGCAGGAATCCATCCCTGACGCACACTCGACTGGCATAGTGACAGGCAGGAATCCATCCGTGCCCCAGATCCGTGGCTGGCATAGTGACAGGCACGGATGCATCCGTGCCCCACCTTCGCATGACATTGCTTACGCCGGCGATGCCTGGATGTTGAATCGGATCGTCGGGTGCATGGATAAGTCCGCGTGATGCGCGGGCCACCAATGCATCGGGGGGCTCGTTATGACCCGGCGGCCTGCAGCAATTCCCTTGCGTGCGCCCTGCTGGCCTTGCTTTCGGGATCGCCGCCGAGCATGCGTGCGATCTCTGTCACTCGATCATTGGCCGAGAGAACGCTGATGTCCGCGGTGGTCACGCCTTCACGCGCGCCCTTGGCGACCACTATGTGATGGTGCGCGCGCGCGGCGATCTGCGGCAGATGGGATATTGCGAATACCTGATGCTGCTCGGCGACTCGACGCATGGTATCGCCCACCTGCAAGCCGACGCGGCCACCGATTCCGGCGTCGACTTCGTCGAAGACCAGAGTCGGGATGTGATCGACGGCTGCGAGCACCGTCTTGAGCGCGAGCATCACGCGCGCGAGTTCACCGCCTGAGGCGACTCGTGCGAGCGGCCGCGGATCGTAGCCGACGTTCAGTGCAACGCGAAACTCCACATCCTCGGCGCCCTGCGGCGAAATTTCGGCGCGCGGAGTCAGTGCGACCGTGAAGCGGCCGGAATCCATTCCCAATTGCGGAAGCTCCGCGGACACTGCCTTGCCGATCGCGGTGGCGGCTAGTTTGCGAAGCGCCGTGAGCCGCGCTGCCGCAGCGCGCAGTCTGTCCGACGCTTCTCCTTCCTGCTTCCGGAGTTGTGCAACGTCGAACTCGGCTGAATCGACGAGATCGAGCTCGGCCTGCGCCGCGGCGCCTGTCGTGATGACGTCGGCGAGCGTGCCACCGTACTTCTTGCTCAGCCGGAAGATCAGCTCGCGGCGCGCCCGGACGCCGGCAAGTCGCTCGGGGTCCAGTTCAACGGACGATGCGTAGTCGGATGCCGCGCGCGCCAGCTCGTCCAGCGCATAGAAACCGGTATCGTACAGCTCCTGCATCCTGGACGCGCTTGCGTCGATCCGTGAGATCTGGCCGAGCGCGCGATGAACCGATGCGAGGCGCGCAAGCGCACCGTCCTCGTCATCGCCGAGCGCCTGCGACACTGCCTGCGCAAGTGTACGCAGCTCGTCTGCGTTCTCGAGAACGCGCGCGTCGTCTTCGAGTGTGACGTCCTCGCCGGGGACGAGCTGCGCGTCGCCGATCTCGCGCGCGACGTGTCGCAGATAGTCCGCACGACGCTCGGCGTCCGCGCGCCGTTTGGTGATCTCTTCGATCCGTCGGCGGATCGCCGCGAGCGAGGCGTACTCCGACGCAACGTCACGCGCGGCGGTCGTGGCGTCCGCGTACGCGTCCAGGATCTGGCGTTGCGACTCGTCGTCGAGCAACGTCTGCGCTTCGTGCTGGCCGTGCAGATTGACCAGCGAGCGGCCGATCTCCGCGAGTATCGTTGCAGTCACGGGCGTGCCGTTCACCCATGCGCGGCCGCGCCCTGACGCGGCGATCTCGCGCTTGAGCACCAGCGTTTCCCCTTCCGTGTCGATGCCACGCTCATCCACGAGCGCGACGAGAGCCGGACGGCCGCTGAGATCGAAAACGCCCTCGACCGTCGCGCGCTCGGCGCCGGGGCGCACCAGATCGGCGCTGGCCCGTTCTCCCAGCAGCAATCCCAACGCGCCAACGATTATCGACTTGCCCGCTCCCGTTTCTCCCGAGAGAACATTCAGCCCGCGTTCGAGAGGAAGCGTTACCGAATCGATTATGGCAAAATTCCTGATTCGAAGTTCGGTCAGCACTGTTTAGGTTGATCGCGTGTCGGTAGTCCGCCCCAGCCGAGCTTGACGCGGAGCCGATCGAAGAAGCTGTTGCCCGGAAAGCGAACTATACGCACGGCGCGTGGCGCGCGGCGAACCGTTAATGTGTCGCCCGCAGCCAATCGCGTACCGGCCTGTCCATCCACGGTGATCAGCACCTCGTCAGGCCCATCCAGCGATTCGAGAGTCACGGTGACGCTCGGCGGAAGGACTATCGGCCGAATGGCAAGCGCGTGGGCGGAGATGGGGGTGAGGATGATGGAATCGAGAGACGGCGTGACGAGTGGGCCGCCAGCCGACAGACTGTACGCGGTCGAGCCGGTCGGGGACGCGACGACGACTCCATCGCTGTTGTAGTCGCCGAGCGTTTCGCCATCGACGACCACGCGCACGCTCAGCATCCGTGCGAAGCCGCCCTTGTGCATAACGATATCGTTAAGCGCCTGCCATTCTTCCGTGGGCGTCCCGTCGCTGTGCTTCGCTTCGCCGCGCAGTGCCATTCGCTCGTCGACGTCGTAGTCACCGGCAACCACTGCTTCGAGCGCAGTCTTGAGCTCCGGCGCGCTGCAGCTCGTGAGGAAGCCAAGTCTTCCGAGGTTGACACCAAGGATGGGAACCGCCGCCCCGTCGAGAAACCGCGCGGTGCGGAGCAAGGTTCCATCACCGCCAAGCGATAGCGCAACGTGAATCTGCGACGGCGACTTGAGTAACCGATCATCGGGTGCATCGAGCAGGCCGGCTTCGAAATACAAGCTGGCGCCGAGTTGACGTGCTTCGCTCTCGAGCACGTCCATGATGGATGCGAGCTCGGGGTATCCTCGGTGACCGATTACCCCGATGTTGATCATCCGGCGACCGCTTCGGCGGCACTGCCGTGAAGCACGCGCACGCGCTCCGCGATTCCGGCCGCATCGAGTCCAGTCAGCTGAAGCTGCCGCGCTCGCGACGCCTGCTCGATGAATCTGTCGGCAACTCCGTGCGCAATGACGCGCACGGTTGGATCCAGTCGCGCGACGACAGACGTCATGTATGCACCGAAGCCATTGACCACCGTTCCTTCCTCGACCACGAGAAGATGACGGTGGTCGGCGAGGAGTGCGTTGAGCGTGACTTCATCGTGAGGCTTGAGGAATCGGCAGTTGACAACAGTGATCGACAATCCTTCGGCAGCCAGAATGTCAGCTGCAGCGAGTGCGTTGTTGACCATCGGACCAACGGCTAGCACCGCGAATTCGGAACCATGACGCAACACTTCCCACGTTCCAAACGGGACCGGGGCGATCTCAGCAATCGGCGGAACGATGTCGGGTGATGCGTCGCGCGGATATCGCAGCGAGAATGGGCCATCCTTGTGCGCCATGCTGGTACGCAGCAGGCCGAGCATCTCGGTGCCGTTCCTGGGCGCAGTCACGGTTGCACCAGGAATCGAAAGCATGTACGCGATGTCGTACAATCCCATGTGCGTGGGCCCGTCCTCGCCGACGAGACCGGCGCGGTCCATGGCAAACACGACAGGCAGATGCTGGAGAGCGACGTCGTGTATGACGTTGTCGTAAGCACGCTGGAGGAAAGTGGAATAGATCGCGCACACCGGCTTGATCCCGCGTGTCGCGAGACCGGCCGCGAACGTCACGGCGTGACCTTCCGCAATTCCGACGTCGAAGAAGCGCTTGGGAAATGTCTTCGCCATGACGCCTGTGCCGGTTCCACTCGGCATCGCCGCGGTAATTGCGACGAGCTTGGGGTCGATGGCCGCAAGCTCCGCCAGGCCCTTTCCAAACACCGCGGTGTAGCTCGGATTCGCGGACGACGCCTTGACCTGCTTGCCGGTTGCGGGGTCATGGCCCGCGGGGAGCGCGTGCCACTTCTCGACGTTCTCGCCGGCCGGAAATCCCTTCCCCTTCTTGGTTACGACGTGAACGAGGCGCGGGCCTTCCATGGGGCGTACCGCTGCGAACGTCTCGAGGAGAAGGTCGATATCGTGACCGTCGATCGGGCCGAAGTAGCGGAAACCGAGTTCCTCGAAGAGAACGCCGGGCGTGAGGAAGGACTTCATGCTCTCCTCCCACTTCCGCACCAGCGTACTCATTCCCTGCAACGGTCCCGGCATGCTGTCCACGACCGTGCCGATCGTCGAGCGCAGGCGGTTGTAGATCGGATTGCGCTGCACCGAGTTGAGATACTTGGCCATCGCTCCAACATTCGGCGCGATGGACATCTCGTTGTCGTTCAGCACGACGATGAAATCACGGCCGGATGCGCCCGCATTATTCAACCCTTCGTACGACAACCCGGACGTGAGCGCGCCGTCACCGAGCACGGACACCACCTTGAACGACTCGCCGGATATATCGCGCCCGACGGCCATTCCGAAACCGGCCGAGATCGCGGTCGCAGCGTGTCCCGCGCCGAAGGCATCGTACGGGCTCTCGGAGCGCTTGAGGAAGCCGGACATGCCGTTCTCCGTACGCAGCGTGTCGAAGCCTCTGGCGCGTCCTGTAAGGAGCTTGTGCGGATAACCCTGATGCCCGACATCCCACACGATCTGATCGGTCGGCGTGTCGAAGGCCGTATGCAGCGCGATCGTGAGCTCGACCACGCCGAGTCCCGCGCCGATGTGACCGCCGGTTCGGGCACAGGATTCGATGAGGAAAGCGCGCACTTCGTCAGCGAGCGTGCGCAGCTCGTCGCGCGTTAGCGCCTTGAGGTCCGACGTTGAAGTGATGCGTTCGAGTATTGCCATCTGCCTGTCAGTGCGTGCGAGTAATCACCAGATCGGCCAGGTGTCGAAGCTCCTGGCTGAGCAGGTTGTGTTCCTGCAACCTATTGCAACCCTGCCTTGCGAGGGCAACAGCGCGATCCATTGCACCATTCACACCGAGCAACGCCGGATATGTACTCTTGCCCAGCTCCGCGTCGCGGCCAGCCGTCTTGCCGAGCGCGTCGGAGGAGGACGTAACGTCGAGCACGTCGTCCACTATCTGGAACGCGAGGCCAATGTCGGCACCGAAGCTTCCAAGCGCCTCCAGCGCGGGGCCGCCGGCTCCCGCCGCCATGCCGCCTACTTTTGCCGACGCGGCCATCAGTGCACCTGTCTTCGCACGGTGAATCCGTTCCAGCTTTTCGAGCGAATCTGCCGGAATGTCTTCGGCAATGAGGTCCTGCAGCTGTCCTCCAATCATACCACTGGCGCCGGCGGCCTGCATGAGCACGGCGACGATTGGCGCTGCGCGCGGAGCGCCGCCGTACATCGCGCGCATCGAGCGCGCGGCGGCCGCGGCAGCGATCGGGATTATCGCAACCCCCGCGACGACAGTCGCCGGGACGCCGCATGCCTTGTGGGTGGTCGGACGACCGCGACGCATGTCGTCGTCATCCATGCAGGGTAGATCGTCGTGCGCGAGCGAATATGCGTGCAGCATCTCGACAGCCGCTGCCAGGCCGTAGACGTTACCGCCACCGCCAGCTGCACGGTACGACGCTGCGACGAGAATGCCACGCAGACGCTTGCCGGGGCCCGAAAGTGTGTAGCGGACAGCCCTGTCGATACGTTGCGACATTGGAGGGAGCGTCTCGCAGGCCGCGCCCAACGCAGCGTCGATGTAGCTGCGATCGGATCCGAAGTCCACGGCCAGGTTTGGCTCAGACATCGATCTCGCGTGTCTCGAAGACGCCTTCCGCGCTCTCGATGAGCAGTTGAACGCGTCCCTCGGCCCTGGTCAATTCGTCGGATGCGAGCCGCAGTATCTCGATCCCCTCCTCGAACAGCTTGAGCGCGCTGTCCAGTGGCAGTCCATCGCCCTCGAGATCAGCAACGATTTCCTGCAGCCGCTCGACTCGCTTTTCGTAGCTCATGGCTTATCCGCGACCCGTGCGGCGACGTCACCGTCGCGCAATGTGAGAGTGAAAGGCGCGCCCGGCTTGAAGTCTGCGACGCTTGCGAGCGTCGTCCTGTTGACCGTGTCGCGAGCGACCGCATAGCCACGCGCGAGCGTTGCGAGCGGACTGAGCGCGTTGAGACGACCCGCGGTTGCGCTGATTGCCGCGCGCCGGCGCTCCGCATCGATCGACGCGGCACGCCGAAGCGCGACCGCACCGCTTTCGAGATCCGAGCGGGCCCGTGACGCCCGCTGAGCGAGCGACGCACACAACTCGTCGCTCATGTCGCGAAGTGCGGCGAGCAGGTCGCTCCGCATCGGTACAGCTGCTTCCGCGGCAGCGGATGGAGTCGCAGCGCGATGATCGGCGATGAGATCGGCAATCGTGACGTCGATCTCGTGACCGACACCGGAAATCACGGGAACGGTGGAGTCCGCGATTGCGCGCGCAACGGCTTCGCTATTGAACGCCCACAAATCCTCACGTGCACCACCGCCGCGTCCGACGATCAAAACGTCGATCTCGCCGAAGCGGCAAATGCGCTCGATTGCGGCGACGATTTCCGCAGGCGCGCCGGGCCCCTGCACCGTCGCGGCGCTCACCACGAGACTCACGTGCGGCGCGCGGCGACGAATCACGGAGATGACGTCGCGCAGTGCCGCACCGTCCGGGCTGGTCACCATGCCGACGCGCGTCGGCGCTGACGGAAGGGCGCGCTTGCGCTCCGGAGCGAGCAGGCCTTCACGGTCGAGACGTACTCGCGTTTCTTCCATCGCCTTGCGCCAGAGGCCATCGCCAATCGCATCGAGAGCGGTGACGTTGAGATGCATCTCGCCACGCGCGGAATACACCGTGAGCTGGCCGAACGCGGTGACTTCCATTCCCTCGTCCGGCGACGCCGGAATTCCGCGCTGGCTGCGCGACCATACCACGCAGCGCACCTGCGCAGATGCATCGCGGAGACAGAAATACCAGTGTCCGTTTCTGTGGCGCTTGAAGTCGCTGACCTCGCCGCGCACCCAAAGCGGAGAGAACGAGCCCTCGATCACGGCGCGTGCGGTCTCGGTCAGCGACGCAACCTGTATCGCCGTCTCAGGGGATGAGCCCGGCGTTGCCGGCGCGACGAATGGTGTCGCGCCGCATCCGGACCCGAAAAGGTCGAACTCGACGCCGGAGCGCGTCGCGCGAGAGCCGTATGAGCGTCTCATCGCGCCAAGCTCACGCAGCCGCCAGACGCTGCGCTGCGCGGACGGTATTGCGCAGCAACATCGCGATCGTCATCGGCCCGACACCGCCTGGCACGGGTGTAATGAGACCCGCGACTTGACGCGCGGCCTCGAAATCGACGTCGCCCACTAGGCGCGTGCCACTCT
>DATNCZ010000245.1:0-16620 GCA_035553335.1 Gemmatimonadaceae bacterium | reverse complement strand
TCTTCACGACGCAGAACTATCCACGCATGCAGAACGCGTGGCGGCAGCGTGAGCGTCGTGATGGCATCGTGCTGAAACGCGTGAAGATCGAGACTCCGGTGGCGAGCACGGCGTCGTACCTCGAGCACATCAAGGCCGCGATCACGCCGCGCACCAAGGTCATCGAAGTGATGCACGTCAGCTACCAGACTGGATACTTCGCGCCGGTGCGCGAGATCGTCGAGCTCGCCCGGCCGCTTGGCATCAAGGTGTTCGTGGACGGTGCACACGCGTTCGCGCACTTCCCGTTCAAGCGCGACGATCTGGGATGCGATTACTACGGCACGAGCCTGCACAAGTGGATGAACGCGCCCATCGGCACCGGTTTCCTCTATGTTCGGCGCGACAAGATCAAGTCGCTGTGGCCGCTGATGGCAGGGGGGGTGGAAGAAGAGGACAACATCCGCAAGTACGAGGAGATCGGAACGCATCCCGCGGCGAATCACAACGCAATCTCCGTCGCCGTCGCCTTTCACCGGTCGATCGGGGCGGAACGGAAGATCGCGCGCCTGCGGTTCCTGCGCGACCGGTGGGCGCATCAGGTGCTCGCGTCGAGCGATCGCGCGCACATGATCACGAAGATCGGGCCCACCGAGAGCGGAGCCATCGGCGTGCTCGCGATCGACGGAATGGACATGGGCAAGCTCGGCGGGTGGCTGCTGGACAAGCATCACATCGTCACGACACCGATGGTGACCGACGAGTTTCAGGGGATCCGCATCACGCCGAGCATCTATACCACTCTGGACGAAGTGGATCTGTTCGCGTCTCGCGTCTCGCGGGCGATCAGGACCGGCATGGCATAGCGACGCGGGCCAACGCCGCGTCGCTATGCCAATTCAGTCCTGCGCGATCTTCGACTACGCCAGCAGCCGCGTCCACTGTTCAGTGTCCGTGTACTGATGGAACGACGCGATCCGGTCGCCATCGAAGCGATAGACGTGACAGAACGGCGCGTCCAGCGTGGCGCCCGTGTGCTTCATCGTCCCGCCGTAGCGGCCGAGCACTATGATACGGTCGCCGCCGTCCAGAAAGTGATCGGACGCCGCGGTGAAGTTGTCGATCGCGGCCATCAATCGGCCGAACACGCCTTCGCCCACCGCCTGCGGCCCGACGTAGGGATTCTGGTCGGACAGCGGGTTGCCCTCGGCCTCATACCAGTGAATGTCGGGCGCCATCGCGCCGAACAGCACCGAAGGATCGTTCTTCGCAAACGCGGCATAAGCCGCCTGAACGGTCTGCACTCTCGACATTGGCTGCTCCGGCGCCAGGTTATGATTTCAATCAGGGGATGTGCGAGTCATAACATCAATCCGTGCGTTGAACAAGCGGCGCTGCAAAATCCGGAAGCCGGTAACGGGGACGGCGTGGGGACGGAGTGGGGACGGAGTCGGGACGGAGTCGGGACGGACTCCGTACGGAATTGATGATGCGTGCCCTCGCTCGCCCCTCGCCTAGACTATCTGCGCCCGCGGCTTCGGTACGAATTCGAGATGCGGATCCGGTAGGCACGCCTTCACCTCTTCCCGGACCTGCCCCTTCACCGACCAGCACTCGTCGAACACCGAGCAGTAGCAGAACTCGACGGTGAGGCGCTTTACGTTCATTGCGTGGTCGAACAGATCCCAGTAGCGCGCGTTCGCTGGCGTCTTGTCGATATGGAAGACCAGCCCGCGGTCCCTGGACGCGATGAAGCGCGTGGGCTCATCGTCGTAAACGGGCGTTAGAAGCTCGACCGCCTTGTCTGCATCCGCCGAGCCCACGGCAGTACGGACGAGGTCCTTCACGTTGGTGACGTACTGGTCGCCTAGCCTGATCTTCAAACTCTGTTCATTGGCGGGGCCGACGCCGTTGTTCAGCAGCTCGATGGTTATGCTCTCGGGGCCGTTCGGCCCGTCGAGCTGGCCGTCACTGATGCCGGCGACGAGGTAGGGATAGGAGTTGGCCTTGAGAAGCCGCGACTCGATGCGCGCGTTGTAGATCGCGATGCCGATCGAGCAGACGGAGATGATCAACGCCGAGATGGCGGTGGTCCACTCAAGCCAGCGCGGCAGGCCGGAGGGCTTGTGCGAATGATGCGGCAGTTCGGGGATGGCAGGCTCCATGCGACTGTCTCCGATTGTTCTTCCTGCTTCCGAAGGACCACAAAAAACGCAAATCGATAGCCGTTTGGCGTCGTGAGCAGGAAGATACTTTTATGAGCGTGGATGGAGCAAGAGCGAAGCAAGAGTGAAGCTCTCGAGTGCGCTGATGAGTCGCGTTGCGGTGGCGGTCGATTCAATTCGCTTGCAGTTCAGCTGATCACTGGATGACAGGAATCACCAATCGGCATGACCAGGAGATGAGCGTGTGATCCACTCGCGCGCTGCAACCGAAGGGTGCTTCGCGAGCGCTCCCTGTCTTGCGCTGCGACGAATGCAGCATGACACAGAAGGTTCGCGGCCGGTCGTATGCCAGGTCTGCGTAGGTACGAAGGATAGATCTTGCGGCGCGGCTGGGAGCGGAAGTCTTACAAGGATTGCGAATGCTTCGCATTCGCTTCTATTTTACTCGCCCCAAGTTGAACGCGGGCGTTGGATCGACGACCACCTTATCCCCGTCGAGTGCCGATGCTGTACATGATCGTGGAGCAGTTCCGTGGAGGCGATCCCTTACCCGTGTATCGGCGGGTTCGCGATGACGGACGCAAGTTGCCGGAGGGGCTCAACTACGTGTCGAGTTGGGTAACTGCCGATCTTGGCCGGTGTTATCAGGTGATGGAGACCGATCATCCCGAGCTCTTCGAAGTGTGGTTCGCCGAGTGGGCCGACCTGGTTGAGTTCGAGTTGATACCGGTAATGACGTCCGCGGAGGCGCGCGAGGCGGTTGCACCGCGTTTATAGCCCGGCCGCGAACGGATTCTCATCGCACTCGCTCAGGAGCTCGGGCCGGGCTACCCCTTACCAATTCGCGCTTCCCGCGCGATTCTCTGCATGCGCAAATCACCCTTCCCAATCACAGCCATCGGAGCACTGCAGTGAGCAATCCCGAGGACCTGCTGGAACAGTACCAGACCGATCTGGAATCCTCCGACTTCGACGCGGAAAAATTCGGGATCGATCGCCGTCAGTTCGTCTTCTTCTCACTTGCCGCGGCAGCGGCCTCTGCACTCGGGGTCAGACCGGCGCTCGCGGAGTCCGGCGGCAGTCTCGCCTCCGGCTTTCTCGGGGCACCGCAACTCCTCCAACAGGAGACCGCGCTCGCGCTCGGCAACGGTGAAGCGCCCGCACTGCAGTTTCAGCCGTACCCGGGCGGCACCGGCGCGCTCATGGAAAAGCTCGTGCGCAAGCGCGGTGCCGCGGCGTTCGATCGCGGCACGTATGAGCCCCAAGCGTGGACCGGTGCGGTTCCCACCTCCGACGACGACATCGCCTTTCTCCCCGCGCACCAGCTCTCGGCGCTCATCAAGGCTCGGCGGATCACATCGGCGCGTCTCACAGACATCTACCTCACGCGACTCAAGCGTCTCAATCCAACGCTGCTCTGCGCGGTCACCATCATGGAAGAGCAAGCGCGCGCCGAGGCCGCGCGTGCCGATGCGGAGCTCGCCGCCGGTCATTACCGCGGGCCGCTCCACGGACTTCCTTACGGTGTAAAGGATCTGTTCGCCACCAAGGGAGTGCCCACTACCTGGGGTGCGAAGGATTTCGAGAATCGCATCATCGACATGGACGCGGAAGTCGTCGCGCGTCTGCGCGACGCCGGCGCGGTGTTGATCGCGAAACTCGCCACCGGACTTTTCGCGCAGAACGATCAGTGGTTCCGGGGACGCACCAACAATCCGTGGAACCTGTCGCAGGGCTCGAGTGGTTCGTCCGCCGGTCCCGCGTCGGCTACCGCCGCGGGCTGTGTTGCATTCGGAATCGGCACAGAGACATCGGGCTCGATCGTATCGCCGACCATCCGCTGCGGCTTGAGCGCGCTTCGTCCCACGTTCGGCAGCGTCAGCCGTTACGGCGGCATGGTGCTGGCGTGGTCCCAGGATCGCGTGGGACCCATCGTGCGTACCAGCGAAGACGCTGCGATGGTATTCAACGTGATTCATGGTGTCGATGAGAAGGATCCATCCACGGTGACGATGCCGTTCCAGTTCAACCGGAGCATCGATCTCGCTGCACTCCGCATCGGTGTAGACGACAAGGCGCCGCAGGAACTGGTGGACAAACTGAAGGAACTGGGAATGAAACCAGTGACCATCGGCGCGCGTCCGACCGTACCTGGGCTCGGTGGAAGCGGCGGACTCGACGTCGAGGATGCCGCGGCGTTCGACTCGTACGTACAGATCAAGGCAAAGGAGATCGGACTCGATCTCAACAACCTGCCGCCGTTGCCGGTGCGGGCTAGTGGCGCCGCGCGTGACACTCGTCCCGCAGCGCCCGCGAATCCGATGGCGCCCGCCGACTGGAATCCGCGCTTCGTGAACGGTCGCCGCATATCCGGATTGGAGTTCCTGCAAACCGAGCGTCGTCGCTACGTGCTGGTGACGAAGTGGGCGGAGTTCCTCAAGGATCTGGACATGTATATCGGTAGCCCGTTCGCCGACATCGGCGCCAACGCGCAGACCGGACACCCGAGCGCCGTTCTACCCTACAAGTTTGGCGTGCCGCAGCCATTCGGTGGTGCACGTCCCGCGGCAGCAGCCGCCGCGCCGGCGCCACAACTCAATGCGCAACCTATCTGCGGCCAGATCATCGGCAACCTTTACAACGACGATCTGATCTTGTCCGTCGCGCATCAATTCCAGATCCACGACGACACCGTGCGGAGGCATCCGACGCTGTAACAAGCTTTAGCAAAGTGGGGTCAGTGTGCATTTTTGCGGTCAACGCCGCTATTGGCGCCAGAAGCGCTCGCAGGAAAGTCCAGTCTGACCCCGGTTTCTTCACACCAGCTTTCGGGTTGCAGCCGATGACGTTACGCTCACGCTATTTACGTCGCTGGTTCGCCCTGCCCGTGATCTTTGCGGCGGGGATCTGGTGGTATGCGAGCCAGCGGGCCAGTGCACCGGTGGACATCGGCACCCTCTCCGCGAGCGACTGGCGCGAAGACCTCCGCGCCCTCGCGACCGGACTGGCGAAGCGCCACGCCAACGCTTTCCATCGGGTCTCCGAGTCCCAGTTCGATAGCATGGTCACGCTGACCGATTCTCTGATTCCGCACCTTCGTCCCTGGGAGGTGCTGATCCACTTCTCCGAACTGGCAGCCGTTGTGGGCGATGCCCACACCTATGTGGCATTGCCGACGACCCAGCACTTCTATCCAGTTGAGGTCTACTATTTCGGGTCCGACGCCCGGGTCGTCCGAGCGACACCCGAGTACAAGGATCTCATCGGGCTGCGGCTCGTGGCGATCGGCGGCCACCCGCTAACGCAAGTTCAAGATCAGCTCGATCGGATTCTCACCCATGGTGAGAACACGTCTTTCTTTCTCGCTCACTATCCGTGGTTCTTGTCCCACGAAGTGCTGACTGCCCTGCACGTAATCCGAGACTCTGTTCCTACACGGTTCACATTCCGCGGTGACGACGGCTCTTTCGTGAACCGGGAGCTGTCGCCGCTAGATAAGGATCCCGAAAAGTGGGAACGGCCCTATTCCCACCCTCCGCTTTTTGTGCAGCACGCAGACGATGAGTTCTGGTATGACACCCTGCCCCGCGGCGATGCCGTCTACGTCGTCTTCAATAGCTACGCCCATCTATCGGCTCATGCAGCGTCTCTATTTGCCTTTCTGGACGCCCACCCGGCCCGTCGCCTCATCATTGATCTTCGTAACAACTCTGGCGGAGACTACCAGGAAGGTTACAAGGAACTCATCCGGCCGCTGACTGCTCGTCCCACAATCAACGCGCCCGGGCATCTGTACGTGATCACAGGGCGGTACACCTTTTCCGCCGCCATGAATAACGCAGCCCAGTTTCGCACCGCGACCCACGCGACTCTCGTTGGCGAGCCGCCCGGTGAGGTACCGAACAGCTACCAGGAGCGTCGGAGCTTCCGGCTTCCCCACTCGCACCTTCTGGTCAACTACTCTTCCGCGTACTACCGATTCCTGCCAACCGACCAACCGGCGCTCGTGCCAGATCATCTGGCGGCGCCAGATTGGAACTCGTACCAGGCTGGCGTCGACCCCGCGCTCACATGGATCCTATCCGACTCTACCCATCCTCGTCTCTGAACTGAGTCGGCGTTGTAGCAAGTCGCCGCTAACGAAGAAATCGGGGTCAAAGTGCAGTTATTATCCGTGTCGGCGAACGCTCGCGAAGACACTCGGCGGGACGCGCATCGAGATGCGCGTGCGATGGGAGTTCGGGAAAGGCCGGGCGTATGAGGAACTTGCGATCATCGGCCTTGGCGATGATCGAGCCGTGCATTTCAGGTCGTTCACCTCGGACGGGAAACGGTCGGAGGGGGTCATCGCCGACGTGAGTGACGTGCACCCGGAAGCGATTGGATTCGAAGCCCGGATGCCGGCGGGCCTGGCGCGCATGGCGTACTGGCCGTACTGGCCGTACTGGCCGGACTGGCCGGCGCAGATCCGGCGGGGGTCGAAGAGACGGCCTTACCGAGTAACAGGATATTGGATAAACTATCCCTGGCGATTCCGGGAATCGCCGCCCGGGCCTGTATCATGATCCCCCACTCTCGCTGGCAATCACGGTCGCGCGGTATCGCGCGTTCCGTGAACGGCGCGGAATTCACACTTGTTCTGGAGCGTTGATGACAACACCGGCCAGTAGCACTACTCGTCACACTTCGATGCCGCTGCTGCTCGGAGTAGGCGCAGCTGCGAACTTCTTCGACACACTCGGCATTGGTTCGTTTGCAACGACGACCGCGGCACTGGTACTCGGGCGGATGGTGGAGGACGACGAGATACCCGGAACACTCAATGTCGGGATGGCGCTCCCGACTGTTTCGGAAGCGATCATCTACATCATTCTGCTGGGAGGATTGATCGATCTGCCGACCATCACCAGCATGGTAATCGCGGGCGGCATCGGCGCGTGGTTCGGCACCGGCATCGTCGTCCACTGGCCGCGTCAATTGATGCAGCGCGCGATGGCGATCGCGCTGCTGATCACGGCGGGATTCATGGCCGTGCGCATGCTGGCGAGCCTTTCGCTGAGCGTCGGGACCATCGGGCTCTCCGGCGTGGCACTTGTCATCGCGGTCCTGGGCAGCGTATTGATAGGGGCGCTCACCAGCCTCGGGATCGGCAATTATGCGCCAACCATGGCGATGACGTACATGCTTGGCATGAACACCAAAGCGGTGTTCCCGATCATGGCCGCATCCGCGGCGCTGATTCTGCCTGCCGCCGCGATCCGCTTCTATCGCTCCGGCCGTTTCGATCGTCGCACCGCGCTCGCCTTCGCGATTGGCGGAGTGCCGGGGGTGCTCGTCGCCGCATTCGTCGTCAAGGAACTGCCGCTGGGTGTTGTCAAATGGGTAGTGGTCGGCGTACTTCTCTACACGTCCGCCACGCTCTGGCTATCGTCTCGCAAGCCGAGGACTGTCGTCGCATGAAGATCTCCGCAATTCGCGCTTACCAGATCGACCTGCCGCTCCACGAGGGCAAATACAGCTGGTCCGGCGGCAACGCCGTGTCGGTCTTCGACTCGACTGTCGTCGCTGTCGAGACCGATGAGGGACTGACTGGCTGGGGCGAGGTCTGTCCGCTCGGGCCTGCGTACCTGCCCGCATATGCACGCGGCGCACGTGCCTGTATCGCCGAGCTCGCTCCACAGCTGCTCGGTGCGGATCCGCTTGCGCTGGGCGAGCTGAATGAGTTGATGGACCGGTCGATGCGCGGACATCCCTACGTCAAATCAGCGATCGACATGGCGTGCTGGGATCTGCTCGGCAAGGCGAGCGGGCTACCGGTCGCAACGCTGATGGGCGGACACGTAGGGAAGGACTTCGCGCTCTATCGCGCGATTTCGCAGGAGTCGCCGGCGCAGATGGCGAAGAAGATCGCGCTCTACCGCAAGCAGGGCTATCACAAGTTCCAGCTCAAGGTGGGCGGCGATCCCGACACCGACATCGACAGAATCCGCGCCGCCGCTGCCGAGCTGTCGCGGGGCGACGTGCTCATCGCCGACGCGAACACCGGGTGGACGCAGCACGCGGCGGTTCGCATCGCCGACGCGGTGCGTGACGTGGATGTGTATATCGAGCAACCGTGCATGACCTACGAGCAGTGCCTCGCGGTGCGCCGTCACACCGACCGGCCGTTCGTACTCGATGAGGTCGTGGACGGAATCGACATGGTAGTTCGCGGTGTTGCGGATCACGCCATGGATGTGATCAACCTCAAGATCTCGAAGGTCGGCGGTCTCACCCGCGCGCGTCAGATCCGCGATCTCTGCGTGTCACTCGGCATCGCAATGACGATCGAGGACACGTGGGGCGGCGACATCACAACGGCCGCCATTGCACACCTCGCTCACAGTACGCCTGAGCGATTCCTCTTCTCGTCGACGGATTTCAATTCATACGTCACCGTTGCATTCGCCGACGGTGCGCCGCAACGGGTCAAGGGCCGCCTCGCGGCGTCGCGTGAGCCCGGACTGGGTGTTCGGCCGAACATGAAGCTGCTGGGCAAGCCCGTGATTGACATCGGCAAGGCGCAACGACGGAAGTAATACGACAGGGGGACGGAGTGGGGACGGACTCCGTGTGAAGCAGCTTGGTGGGAGTGGCGACAGAGTGGAGACCTTCCAGTCGCTCGGCAACCGCAACTTTCGCCTGTTCTTCATCGGGCAGTCCATCTCGAACAGCGGCAACTGGCTGACGAGCATTGCGCTGACGCTGATGGTGCTCAGGCTGACGGGGAGTGGAGTCGCCGTCGGGTGGCTCGCGGCGTGTCAGTACGGCCCGATTCTGCTGTTGTCCCCCTGGGGTGGCGCGTTCGCGGACCGCTCGGACAAGCGTCTGCTCCTCTTCGTTACGCAGGGGCTGGAGATGGCGCAGTCGATCGGGCTTGCCATTCTGGCCTTCCAACCGCATCCGTCGTGGATTGCATTGTACACTCTCGCGATCGCGGGCGGAGTGGTGCTCTCTCTCGACAATCCACTGCGCCGCTCCTTCGTGACGGAGATGGTGCCCGAAGAGCACCGGCAGAACGCGGTGGTCCTGTACAGCATGATCGTCAACCTGTCGCGAATATTCGGCCCGGCGCTCGCAGGCCTGCTCGTGACGACGCTGGGCTACGGCTGGTGCTTCACCGTGGATGCGGTGACGTACCTCGCCGTGATCGCCTGTCTTGCGATGATGCGTTCCTCGGAGTTGCTGCGCGTGCCGCCGCATCCGCGACGGCCGGGAGAAGTGCGCGAAGGGCTCCGCTACCTGCGCTCGATTCCCGCGCTCTGGATCACCTACGCGATGCTCGCAGCGATCGGATCACTCGCCTACAACTTCAACGTGACGCTGCCGCTCTTCGTGACACGCGCGCTGCACGGTAGCGACGCGGAGTTCACGATGGTCTACTCGATTCTCAGCGTCGGGAGTCTCGCGGGCGCGCTCTGGGTGGCGCGTCGGGGCCGAGTATCAGTGCACCATGCGATCGTCGGCGCGGCGGCGCTTGGCGTCACCCTGCTCGGGCTCGCCGCGACTCCGAACGTCGGGATCGCCTTGCCGGTGGCGTTCGCCGTCGGAATCGCGAGCATTCTCTATACGACTTCGACCACCGCGCTGGTGCAGGTGCGCGCGCGGCCCGACATGCATGGTCGGCTGCTCGCGATTCAGACCATGTTTCTCGTCGGAAGCTCCGCGGTCGGCGGTCCGATCTCGGGCTGGATAGCAGATGCGTTCGGGACGCGCGCGCTGATCGCCATGGGAGGCGTGGTGTGCGTCATCGCGTCTGCGCTGGGCTACGTCGCCGCGCGTGGCACACCATGAAAACGGGGTGAGAGTGCAAGCAATCACGCGCGACCGGTCGGCGATATCGCTCCAACCGAACCGGGCTCTCTAGCGGAAGAAGTCCATCATGGTGCCGCGACCGCTTGCAATTGCCTTTTCGTAGGTCAGTGCTGCCGCAGCTGCATCCTGGAGTGCGGTGCCGGTCGAATCGAAGATCGTTATCTCGTCGTGCGACGAACGCCCACTCGACCGACCGGAGATGAGATCACCCAGCTCGGCTTTGACGTTCGCAACTGTCAGGATGCCGCGATCCAGCGCGTGATGCAGCTCGCCAACGTGCGCGCATTGCTCGGTGATGTCGGTGAAGACGGTAGCGCTGCCCAAAATCTCCGGGTCCAGTTCCTGCTTGTCCGGACTATCCGCGCCTACTGCGGCCACGAACGTGCCCGGCGCAATCCACGATCGCTCGATTATCGGTTTTCGGCTGGGCGTGCAGGTCACCACTACGTCGCTCTGCTCGAGCGCGATCGGGAGCGACCCCGCGGGCCTGACCGATATTCCCAGTTCCGAGGACAACTCCGATGCGGCAGCGGCGGCGTGATCCTGATTCCGGCTCCAGATGAACGCGTTCTTCAACGCCACTGTGTTGCACAGTGCTCGTAGTTGAATTCGTCCCTGCCGTCCGGCGCCGCAGATGGTAGCGGTGCTCGCATCGTCACGTGCAAGATATCTGGCGGCAATCGCGGTCGCGGCGCCAGTGCGGAGCGCAGTGATGTAGAGCGAATCCATCATTGCCAGCGGGAAACCATTGGATCCGTCGGCGAGGTAGATGACGCCGAGGATGTTGGGAAGACCGTTGCTGGCTGCGTTGCCGAAGAAGCCTCCGTTCGCCTTCAGCGCGAAATAGCTTTGCTGGTCCATGATCACGCCACCGGCCTTCACATGAAACTCACCGCCGATCGCTTCGATGTGCAGGAGGCCGGGCGTCAGTGACCGTCCGGTCGCGTGCGCAAGAAATGCGGCCTCTACTGCATCGGTGCATTCGGGCAGTGTGAGGAGCGACATGACGTCGCTCCTGTTGAGCAGAAGTGTTGCCGGCGGTGTTGCCCGAGATGTTGCCGGAGATGTTGCGGAAGGTGTTGATGCGCGAGTCATTGTGCTACCGGTTGCACTACAAGACCCCGCGGTTCCGTGCGACCCTGTATCGGTGCTTCGATATTCTGGAACGCGCGCGGTTGTCGCGGCGCACGGTCACCGGCCGGTAGCTGGTCGACGATGGACTTGTCTTGCGACGGAATGTACTTGGTGCTAAGGTAGGCGGTGAATTTGCGCGGAACCCATCCATCATCACCAGAGGCGCTGTAGCCAGACATGCGAGCGAGCTGGGCAATACGTCGGTCATCCGCGTCCGGTACGCCGGATCCGCTCGCATCCGCGATTGTCTCCCAGGATCTGGAGCTCGTGCGGCGTGTTCGTCTTGGGGATGAAGGAGCATTCGAGCAGATCTTTCGCACGTATTACGCACGGCTCGTTTCCTTTGCGCGGACAGGCATCGACTCGCAGGATCTTGCAGAGGAGACGGTGCAGGAGGTGTTTCTGCATATATGGATGCGGAGAGAATCATGGGTCGTCGAGCGGTCGCTCGCGGCGTACATGTTCCGCGCAGTGCGGAACAGAATCTCGAATGCGCGGCGCTCGCTCAGACTCGAGACGTCCTACAACGCCGACATCGCGCGCGAAACCGACGGCGGATCGGATGTGTCGGGCGACGGGCGGCTGCATGAAGCCGAAATCGAGGCGGCGCTTGCCAAAGCTCTTGCGTTACTGCCCGATCGGGCGCGCCAAGTCTTTCTCCTGAGCCGGCGCCAGCATCTGACCTATGCGGAGATCGCCGAGGTGATCGGCATCAGCATCAAGACGGTGGAGATGCACATGGCCAGAGCGCTCTCGCAGCTCCGGCTCGCCCTCGGCGAGTGGCGCCAGCCGTAGCTTAGCGGTCCGTGTCGCCCCGCCACGTGCCCTTCGTGGGTGATACAGGGTAGGGCCTGCGGCGCGTGACCTTGTACGTATGACGCGGTCCAAGGACTTCGACGCGGCGATGGTCGCGCGCTATCTGTCTGGTGAAGCGACGCCGGCTGAATCGGCGCTCGTGGACGCGTGGATCGCGAGCGATCCGGGGAAGCGTGCTGAATTCGAGGAGATTCGCCGCGCATGGAGCGCATCATTTCCTCTTGAACGATCGATCGATGTAGATAAGGCGTGGGCGCGTACGGCCGCACGCATGCATGGCTCGCAACAGGACGCGCCTGCTCCGGCTCACGCCGAAGACGCACTGGTGCTGCACACCGCGCCGGTGCGCTCGGGCGCGTTTGCAGATGAGAAATCCCGCGGGAGCCGGAGACCGTACAGCGGTGCCTTTCGGCTCACGCATGCAGATAGATCCATTGGACTCCGAGCCGCGGCTGCCGCCGTCGTACTGGCCGGCGCTGGCGTCGCTTATGTGCAGCTTGCTGCGCGCTTGCGTGATAGGGCCGTTCCGGCACGAATGGCGCGCGCATTCGCCGCAGCCGCTGGACAGCGCGCCATCATAGATCTTGGTGATGGAACGCACATCGTTCTGGCGCCGTCGAGCCATCTCACGATGTCGATGCCGGTCCGCGGAAACGGACTGCGTGAAGCGGTGCTCGACGGCGAAGCGATGTTCACCGTGGCGCACGATACGGCGCGGCCGTTCGTGGTACGATCGCGATATGGAAACACAGTCGACATTGGAACTGCCTTCGCGGTGCGCGCATACTCCAATGAGCCTTATCGCGTATCAGTGCGCGAAGGGCAGGTCGCACTCGATCAGTTGACGCCAGAAGCTTCGCATCGGCGCTCGCGCATGACGGGCGGCGTTGCGCTCGACGCCAGCGCACCGGTTCTTGTCGCTGGCGATGTTGCCACACGCAGCAACGACGGACGGATTACGATCGCGCATGGCCAGGACGTCGCGCAGATGCTCGACTGGACGAGCGGGCGACTGACTTTCGACCATGAGCCGTTTGCGGAGTTGGTCCCGGACCTCGAGCGATGGTACGGCGTGGATATTCACATCGAGAGTCCTGTGCTTCGGACGAGGACTGTCACCGGACAGTTCGACACTGAATCCAAAACTGAAGCCTTCAACGCTCTGGGCCGTGTACTCGGCGCGAGGCACAGAGTGGACGGCAGGCGAGTGACGTTTTACCTGCGTTGAAATGCAGTAGTGATGCAGTAGTGACGCAGTGGCGGCATGCATGCAACGGTGTTCCGAAGTACTGGCTCTCATCTCAGGGACGTAGTGATGATCAAAACAGGTCGATCGGCCGGCTGGTGTCTCGCGTTGGTGTTTGCGGTGACGGTTTCTCCGCTCTCCGGCCAGGCTTTGGGTCGCGGATCCGCCGTCGCGGAGTCTGCATCATATCGGTCGGCGAGTGCCGCTCAGTTACAGGCAGCCACGATATCTCTCGATCTGGACGATGTCACCGTGAGAGCTGCGTTGCGCGCGGTCGCGGACAACGCGGGACTCCGCGTGCTCGTTCGAGACGATATCCTGCCACCAGGCCGGATTTCGGCACACATCCATGATGCATCCGTCGAGGAGGCTGTTCGCCAGGTTCTGCTTGGTACGAACCTGGTTGCTCGCATCACATCGACCGGACTGATCGTAGTCACGACTCAATCGAGCATCGCAGCTGCTGCGGCACCGGGAGTTATCGCGGGAACGATCGTAGACGCGAGTACGAAGCGATCCATCGTCGGAGCCACCGTCACGCTCGATGGCTCGGAGAAGGTGTTGATCTCAGGCGATGACGGAAAATTCCGGTTCATCGATGTCACGCCGGGTGAACATACGCTGGCAGTGCGCCGGCTCGGCTACGTTCCGTCGACGCGTCGGGTGACGGTTGGCGACGGTGCCACGGCAACGCTGAGCATCGCGCTTCAGGTCGCTGCCAATACTCTGGATCAGGTGGTGGTGACTGGCACCGTCGTCGCGACGGAACGCAAGGCTGTTCCCAATGCGATGACGGTCATTACCGCTCAGGATATCGAGCGTCGCGGCGTCACCGACTTCGACCAGCTGTTTCGCGGTGAGGTACCGGGCGTCTTCGACCAGAGCCGGGGTGCGGGCGGGACATCCACGAACGGTTACGGGTTGAGTTACATGACCGCGCGCGGGGTGAGCACTGTTGGAAGCACGGCGATCGCGACCGTCACGCCAATCAAGACTTACGTGGATGGAGTGGAAATAGCGTATCCGTTCTATCTATCGGCAATCGATCCGCGCACGATCGAGCGTATGGAGCTGATTCCGGGACCGCAGGCGAGTACGATCTACGGCTCGGGCGCGCTGGGCGGCGTGCTGCAGATATTCACGAAGCGCGGCGACGGCGCAGCGGGCCGCCCCAAGGTCATGCTGAACCTGCAGACTGGCGCGATACAGAGCAGCTACAGCAACGCTCTCACACCGCGCCACGACATCTCGGGCCAGTTCTCCGGTCAGGATGCAAGCGGGTTTTCGTATTCCGGCGGTGGTGGCTACAAGTACACAGGTCAGTGGCTGCCCAACCTGTACACCCGCGACGCGAATGGCTATGTCGCTGCGCGGTATGAGCCGAGCAGTACGCTCAGCGCCGACGTGTCGGTCCGTGCGTCTCAGCGGGCCAGCGGCGGCAATTCATACACGTTTCTTGTAGAGGGCCAACGTGCCGGGCTGTACGCCTACAACCCCGGCAGTTTCGCGCCGAGCAACGTAACCTATTCGGTCAAGACGCAGACGGCCGGCGTGGGTCTGTCGTGGAAGCCGGCTTCCTGGTGGCAGCATCGCGTAAATGTTGGAACTGACGAGACCAACCAGGCATCCTACAAGAATGCACCGACATTCCTCACCGCCTCGGATACGTTCCAGACGGCGGTCCTCATTCCTGTCCGGAAGCAGACCGTTCAATACAGCACGACCGTAGCGGGGAGATTCAACGATCAGGTTGGAGGCAACCTGACGGCCGGCGCCGATGCGATGCAGTACGAGACGACGACATCAGTGGCGACAACCCCATCTCTGACTGGTACGCTCAGCGGCGGTGCAAGCGCACCTCCATTCATCTCACGGACGACCGAAACCAACCGCGGTGCATTCGCACAGACGCAGCTGGACTTCTGGAAGATGCTCTATCTCACGGCGGGACTCCGCGCAGAAAAGAATTCCAATTACGGCAGTTCGTACGGTGTCAATTACGCGCCACGTTATGGCGCCAGCGTGGTTCACGCGCTCGGCCCTGTCACGGCAAAGCTCAGGGCGGCGTATGGGAGGGCAACTCGCGCACCGTCATCCGGCGCTCGTCAGGCGGTGTTCCTGACCAATGCCACGTATGGCACGTATCAGTCGCAAATTGCCGCACCGCAGCTCGCACCCGAATTCCAGGCCGGTACCGAAGGCGGTCTGGAACTGTACTTCTCAGGGCACGGAAGCCTCCAGATCACGCGCTATGACCAGCACGTCGACAATCTCATCATCGGGATACCTGTCGATAGCGTCCGGTCGCTCAACCCGAATACCGCCGGGAATTATCTGTACGCAACGGTATCACAGCGCATGAATGTGGGCGCCGTACGCAACACCGGATGGGAAGGGCAGGGAACGGTCAACCTTCCAGCGGGCCTCAGCATGACTGGCACGCTGTCCAATACGATTACGCGCTTCCAGCATCTCAACTCATCGTACAAGTGTGCCGCCGCCGGAACGCCAAGCGGGGATCAGTGCCTGTATCCCGGTGCCGGACTGTTCAACATGGCGGAGCATACCGGCGCGCTCTCGGCCAACTATGCAAACGGGCGGATCAATCTCAATACGTCGATGTCCTACATCGGACCTCGGCATTTTGCGTATGACATCGGTGACTACTATGCCGCGACGAGCGGAAGATTGTCGACCAGCACCTTCACGTATGTGCCGGTAACGGCTCCGGGGTATGAGACGTTCGACGTACGCGGCTCGTATCAGCTGACGCCGAAAATGCAGGCTACGGTCACGGTTCAGAACGCCGGCAACAACCACGACGGCGATTACACCGGCAGACGCTTTCTGCCAACCATCGGCAGAACGACGATGTTCGGCATCCGTATCACGAACTGAATCACGGCGGGTTGGTCGGAGCACAAGGCTGCGTTGCAGAGTCGGTGACGTTGTCCGTGGGCCGTGACGTCGGTGCTGGAACGGTCGCTCGCGTACGCGCTGTGCGACGCGGGCGACTGTGGTCCGTCATGTTCCTGCTGCACCAGGTGCTCGGGATTGCGAGCGGGCTCGTCGTGGCCGTCGTCTGCCTCACCGGCGCGATTCTCGTCTTCAAGGTCGAGATCATCGCAGCGATGCATCCCGCGCGAGTGCACCTTGCTTCCGGCAGCGTTCGCGGAACCGCGCTCGGAGTCGATGCTCTCGCCGACTCGGTGTCGCGCTACTCGCGATCACATCTCGAAACAGTGACGCTGTTTTCCGACCCGCAAAGGCCGGAGATCTTCACGCTTGCCAACGGCCGTCGGATGTACGTGAATCAATACACCGGTCGTGTCGTGGATGTGCAGCGTGGAGACGAGCGATTCTTCGTTATCACCGAGGCGATACACCGGCGCTTGCTGGCCGGTGAAATCGGGCGGAGAGTCGTCG